>JBDHQG010000165.1:0-7954 GCA_039806925.1 Limisphaerales bacterium | reverse complement strand
TAGCCGCCGCTGTCTTCCTCCAGGGGGCTGACAAGCGCACTCACCTTGGAGTCAGGCACGACGTGTCCCGCCTTCTTCGCGGCGTTCATCAGTGCGCCATGATAACAAGCGGAGTAAGCCGCGGCGAACAGCAGTTCCGGATTGGGGCCGCGTTTCTCCAGGCCGGGTTCCAGCGGGTTGCCAAGCGGGGTATCCAGCAAACCATCCGGATCGGTGATGCTGCCGGAACGTCCGCCGGTCGAAACTGCTTCCGAGGTGAAGAGTGTTTTCATGTTCATGGGGTTGCCTGGCGTGCTTCCGCGCGCGCTGCGGTTTTGCCGCCCTGTCCCGCCGGGCGTGTTTGCCGCGAGGCAGGGCGAAACGGCGTGGTCTTGCGACGAATTTCCTCGCGATCAGCGGCGCCTCGTTCGTCGCGGGCAAAGGGATGCTCGCGATGGTCCAGCGCATGAACGCCCTGAGTGTTCTCCTTCTCGGCCTTCATTGGCAGCATGGAATGCTGTCGTGTCACGGATTCATTGAATTGGTTCTGAAGCAACTGCTCGGCGCGCAGCCAGTCGTCCAGGTCGTGCCCGTGTTGTGTGCCTTGTTCGAGATAGAGACGGTAGGCGGCGCCGGCGATTTCGTCGTGAGTCGGCTTGCGCATCGCGCCGTCATTGGAATTCATCGGTGAAGTTAAAGTTTGCATAGACCGTCTGTTCTGCAGGGCGTGTGCCACAGGAGAACATGTGAAATCCGGGCCTTCGTACCGCGCAAGGGGCGCGGCGGGTTGCAAATTGCAATTCACGAAACTCATATTGCACGAGTTCCGTGCAAGCGGAGTTCGGTGGCGCGCGGATGGAGGCGCTGGGCCATGGAGTTGCGCGCGGAAATCGACACCCTTGTTCCCGGGGACGTTTTTGAAAAAGAGGTGGCATGTCGTCAGCTAAAGAAAGGATGGTTTGAGACGCCGTGACTGTGAGCCGGCCATTCGAGGGGAATTTGCCGGAAGTTTTTCCCCCAGTGGAAACAGCCCCTTATGATCGACGATGAATCCCCTTTTCGTGGCGAGTTGTTCAGCATTGATTTGCTGCAACGTCACGCCCGTGAGCTGGCGCAGCGGCATCAAGTCAGCCGGAGGAAGGGACTCAACCGGCTGCTGCCCCGCCTCGCGAGCAACGAAAAACTGTTGCGCGAATACAATGACCAGACGTTGCGGGTGGAGAAGTCCCGTCGCATCACTCCGGCGGCAGAATGGATATTGGACAATTTCTACCTCATTGAAGAACAGATTCGAATGGCCCGGCGGCATTTGCCGCGCGGGTTCAGCCGGCAGCTTCCGCATCTGGCCCAAGGCCCGGAGGCGGATTGTCCGCGCGTCTATGATCTGGCGCTGGAGTTGATCTCGCATGTGGACGGGCGCATCGACGCGGATCATCTCAAAAGTTTCATCGCCGCGTATCAGGAGGTCACCCCGCTCAAGCTGGGCGAGTTGTGGGCCGTAGCCATCATGCTGCGGCTGGGATTGATTGAGAACCTTCGTCGCATCGTGGTCTCGCTGGGAAGGGAGCGGGAACACCGGGACATGGCCGATGCCTGGGCGGATCAACTGCTCAAGGTCGCCGACGATGAGCCGCAAAAGATAATCGTGTTCGTGGCTCGAATGGCGCAATCGGACATTGAACTGAACCGCGCCTTCGTCACGCATTTTTGGAGCCGGCTACATCGGAAATCACCGGCGCTCAAGCTCGCGTTGAACTGGCTGGAGGAACGGCTGGCCGGCGAAAACCTGTCCAGCGAGCAGCTGGTGCAGAGCGAAAACCAACATCAGGCGGCCAATCAAGTCTCCGTGGGCAACAGCATTTCCAGCCTTCGCTTTCTTGATTCGATGGACTGGCGGGATTTCGTTGAATTGTTGAGCGTCGTCGAGCAGGCATTGCGCGCCGATCCGTCCGGGGTTTATCCGACGATGGATTTCGCCACGCGCGATGCCTACCGGCATGTCGTCGAAACGGTCGCACGGCACAGCCCGGCAAATGAGCTGGAGGTCGCCCAGCTTGCCAGTGCCCTGGCGAAATCCCATGCGGTTGACGGAGGACGCGTGGCTCATGTCGGGTATTACCTGGTCGATGCAGGACTTGTTGAACTCGAGCGCCAGGCCGGGATGCGTCCCCCCTTCAAGCTGGCGCTGCTCCGCCTGCTTCGGAAACATCCGCTCGCCTTTTATTTGGGAGGCATCGGCCTCGTCACGGTTGCCATCGCCGTCCTGTTCTGCCGCACCGCCATCGACGTCTCACCGTCCGCCTGGGCGATTCTCGCCGCGGCTGTTCTTGGGTTGATCTCGGCCAGTCAACTGGCGGTGTCGCTCGTGAACTGGTGTTCCACGCTGATCCTGTCACCGCGGCTCCTTCCGCGGCTGGACTTCTCCCGCGGTGTTCCCGCCGCGTGCCGGACAATGGTGGTGGTGCCCACCATGCTGACGCGACAGAGCGGCATTGAATCGCTGCTGGAAGCGCTGGAAGTGCGTTACCTCGCCAACCGAGACGCCAATGTTTATTTTGCGCTGCTCACGGATTTTCCCGACGCGGATCAGGAACACCTGCCTGGCGACGACGCGTTGCTGGAACAGGCCTCGTCCGGCATCGCCGCCCTCAACGCACAATATCAGGAGGACCGCCCCGGCATCTTCTACCTCTTCCACCGTCCACGCGTGTGGAACGAACAGGATCAAGTGTGGATGGGACGCGAAAGAAAGCGGGGCAAACTGGCGGACTTCAACCGGCTGCTGCGGGGACGCGGGCAGGAATGCTTTGCCCGCATCCAGGGCGATGTGTCCGCCCTGCCGCACATTCAATACGTCATCACTCTCGACACCGATACGCAGCTCCCCCGCGACGCGGCGCGCCAGCTCGCCGGCGCGATGGCGCACCCGCTGAACCGCCCCTCGTATGACGAGCAGCTCGGGCGCGTGGTGGAGGGCTACGGCATTCTGCAACCGCGCGTCGCCGCAAGCCTGACCGGGGCCGGGCGGTCGCGCTTCGCGAAATTGTTTTCCGGCGAGCCGGGCATCGATCCATACACGCGGACCGTCTCGGACGTTTACCAGGACTTGTTCCAGGAAGGTTCGTTCATCGGCAAGGGCATCTACGACGTGGACGCCTTTGAACGAGCCGTCGGCGGCAGGTTCCCGAAGAACCGGATTCTCAGCCACGATTTGCTCGAAGGCAGTTACGCGCGTTCCGGCCTGGTCACCGACATCCAGCTGTTTGAAGAATTCCCCGCGGCATACACGTCGGACACGCGCCGCCGTCACCGCTGGATGCGTGGCGACTGGCAGATTGCCACCTGGCTGCTGCCACGCGTGCCGGGCGCAGATGCGCGCCGGGTCACCAATCCCACCACCAGCCTCTCGCGCTGGAAAATCTTCGACAACCTCCGGCGCAGCGTGGTGCCGGCGAGCCTGCTGGGCTTGTTGATTCTGGGCTGGCTGATGTTTCCCCAAAGCGGTTCCCGGTGGACCCTCGCGGTGCTGCTCATCCTTTTCCTGCCCGGATTGCTGCCGGTCCTGACGACGCTTTTCTCGAAGCCGGACGAGTTGCCCTTCCGGCTGCACTGGCAAAACGTCGCGCAGGAGGCGGCGCGTCAAACCGGCCAGGCCTTGGTCACGCTGGCGCTCCTTCCGTTCGATGCCTGCATCGGCGTGGACGCGTCCCTTCGCACCGTCGGACGACTGCTCTTCACCCGGCGCAACCTGCTGGAATGGCAGACCGCCGCCGAAACGGAAAACCAAAACGGCACTCGCCTGCGGAGTTTCTATCGGACGATGTGGTGCGCGCCGGCGCTGGCCCTGCTCGTCGTGCTGGCCCTGATGTTCCTCCCCCATTCAGGCTGGCCGCCGGCTTTCGCCTTTTTGATTCTCTGGGCGGCGGCCCCGGCGGTGGCGTGGTGGATCAGCCTGCCAATCCAGGAAGAGCTGCCTTCACTGACCGTTTCGCAAACCCGGAGCCTCCGGAAAACGGCGCGGAAAACCTGGCGTTACTTCGAGGAGTTCATGGGGCCGGAGGACCACGGATTGCCGGCGGATAATTTCCAGGAACATCCCCGTCCCACGATTGCGTCGCGCACTTCACCCACAAACATCGGGATGGGTTTGATCGCGTCGCTGGCCGCCTGGGACTTCGGATACCTCTCCATGTCGCAATTGATTGAACGCCTCGACAGGGCTTTGAAAACGATGCGGAAACTGGAGCGGCACCACGGGCATTTTTACAACTGGTATGACACGCGCACGCTCCAGCCGCTCCAGCCGCTCTACATCTCGACAGTGGATAATGGCAATCTCTCCGGATTGCTGCTGACCCTCCGCGCCGGCCTGATCGAGCTTGCGGACAAGCCGCGGCCAGCACCAGCAGCATTTGCGGGGCTTGCAGACACCTTGTCCCTGCTGGAGGAATCGGTTCGAAGCGCGGACCCCTCCGAGGCGGACGAAATCATTCCCCGCCTCGAATTGCTTCAAATAAAATTCGCCGCCGCGCCCGCGTCGCCCAGTGATTGCCTGCGGCTGATCGAGGAGACGCTCGCCGGGGTGGTCCTGCTGCCAGCGTCGCTGGAAGGCGAACGCGGAGACGAATACCGCTGGTGGCGCCATTCACTCGAACAACTGTGCCGTGGCCATCGCGAGGATTTCCTGCTGTCACAACATGAAGCGGCCAACAATGAAACCGCCCGGCGCATGGAGACGCTCAAGGAACTGGCCGGCCGCTGTGATGAGTTTGCCCGCATGGACTTCACACTGCTCTATGACCCGGCCCGCAAATTATTTTCCATCGGTTACAACGTCTCGAACCACCGCCTCGACGGCAGCTACTATGACCTTCTTGCCTCCGAAGCCCGCCTGGCCAGCTTCGTCGCCATCGCCCTCGGGCAGGTGCCGCAGGAGCATTGGTTCGCGCTGGGGCGGTCGCTGACCTCGGTGAACGGGCACCGGGCGCTCATCTCCTGGAGCGGCTCCATGTTCGAGTACCTGATGCCGCCGCTCGTCATGCCGAACTACGAACAAACCTTGCTGGATGTTTCCTGCCGGGCCGCCGTGGCCCGCCAGATCCATTACGGCGCGCAACGCCACGTTCCGTGGGGCATTTCAGAATCGGGCTACCACCTCACCGACGCGCAGTCCAGCTACCAGTATCGCGCGTTCGGCGTGCCGGGCCTGGGCTTCAAGCGCGGGCTGGCGGAGGATCTGGTGGTGGCGCCGTATGCCACCGTGATGGCGCTGCCCTTTGCGCCGCGGGAAGCCTTTGCCAACCTGGAACAACTCCGCGGGGAAGGCGCGGAAGGGCGCTACGGTTTCTATGAAGCCATCGACTACACCCCCTCCCGCCTGGCGCGCGGCGAACCGCGCGCGATGCTCCGCTCGTTCATGGCCCATCATCAAGGCATGTCGCTCCTGGCGCTGGCGCATGTGCTTCTGGATCGTCCGATGCAACGTCGTTTCCAGGCCAATCCCTTTTTCCGCGCCGCCGAATTGTTGCTGCAAGAACGCGTGCCCCGCAAAACAACAGTCTTCTATCCGCATGAGCTGGAAGCCAGCCGCACGCGCCCGGATTTCACCGACACCGAGCCGACCTTCCGCGCGATCACCAATCCCGGCGCCGGCCCGCCCGAGACGCACCTGCTTTCCAACGGGCGCTACCACGTCATGCTCACCGGCGCGGGCGGCGGGTATGCCCTGTGGAATGAAACGGCCCTGACGCGCTGGCGCGAGGATGCCACGCGGGATGGCTGGGGGGCGTTCATCTACCTGCGCGACCATGAAACCGGACGGACGCGGTCCGCCGCGTTGCAACCAGTGCGGTGCCCTGTCACCCGCTACGAAACCATCTTCAGCCAGAGCCGCGCCGAGTTTCGTTCGCGCCTGGACGACGTCGACACACACACCGAAATCAGCGTCTCGCCCGAAGATGACGTCGAGGTGCGCCGCGTGACGATCACCAACCATTCCTCCGGACCGCGCACCATTGAAGTCACCAGCTTCGCCGAAGTCGCGCTCAACTCCGCGGCGGCCGATCAGGCACATCCCGCGTTCAGCAAGCTCTTCGTCCAGACCGAAATTCTTCGTGAACGAAACGCCGTGCTCTGCTCGCGGCGCCCACGCGCCCGCGGCGACCAGCCGCCCTGGCTGTTCCATCTCATGCTGGCCGAGGGCGATGAAGCCGGGGAAATCTCCTTTGAAACGGATCGCGCGCGGTTTCTGGGACGAGGCCGCACCGCCGCCAGTCCGTTCGCGATGCTCGCGCCGGGCGCGCTTTCCAACACCGCCGGGCCGGTGATTGATCCGGCCATCGCCATCCGCCGGACCGTCCGGATCGCACCCGGGGAAAGCGCCCGGATCACCCTTTATACCGGCGCCGCCTCCCATCGGGATGCGCTGCTCAAGCTGGTGGAAAAATATCAGGACTTGTCCATCGCCGGCCGCGTGCTTGAACTGGCCTGGACGCACGGGATGGTGACCTTGCGCCACCTCAACGCCACGGAGCAACAAGCCCGGCTCTTTGAACGCCTCGGCGGCGCGCTGCTTTACCACCAGCCCGCCCGCCGCGCGGCCCCGGCCATCCTGGCGCACAACCGCCGGGGACAGCGCAACCTGTGGAGCTTCGGCATCTCCGGCGATCTGCCCATCCTTCTCTTCCGCGCAACGAAGGCGGATAAAATCGGGACGATACGCGATCTGATCCAGGCGCATGCCTACTGGCGCCTCAAGGGGCTCGCGGTCGATCTTGTCATTCTCAACGAGGACGATTCCGTTTACCGGCAATCCATTCACGATCAAATCATGTCGCTCATCGCCTCCGGCACGGAGGCGCATCTGCTCGACAAACCGGGCGGTATTTTCGTCCGGCGGGCCGAGCAGCTGTCGCATGAGGACAACGTGCTGTTGCAGAGCGCCGCGCGCGTGGCCCTTTCCGATGAGGACGGAACCCTGGCCGAACAGCTGCAACGCCACACGCGGCCCGATCCGTTGCCGCCGGCCCTTTCCATCTCACGCGAACGTCACGCCCCGCCGCCGGTGCCGCCGCCGGCGCAGCGCGAACTCATTTTCTTCAACGGCCTGGGAGGATTCACTCCGGACGGGCACGAGTATGTGATCACCCTGCACCCGGGGCAGATGACGCCCGCGCCGTGGGTAAACATCATGGCCAATCCAATGTTCGGCACACTGGTTTCCGAGAGCGGCGGCTCATACACCTGGAGCGAGAACTGCCATGAGTTTCGCCTGACGCCGTGGGAAAACGATCCCGTCAGCGATGGCGGTGGGGAGGCGTTTTACATTCGGGATGAAAAGGCGGGAACATTCTGGTCGCCCACGCCCCTGCCGGCCCGTGGGAAATCGCCATACGTGATCCGTCATGGCTTTGGTTACAGCGTCTTCGAGACCTCCGAAAACGGCATCGCCTCCGAACTTTGGATTTATGTCGCAGTGAATGAACCGGTGAAGTTCGCCCGGCTCATGCTGCGCAATCAAACGCGGCGGGAACGCCAGCTGTCCGTGACCGGCTATTGGGAATGGGTGCTGGGCGATCTGCGCACGAAGAACCTGATGCACATCATCACTGAAGTGGATGCGCGCACGGGGGCGCTGTTCGCGCGCAACACGTACAACACCGACTTCGGCGAACGCATCGTGTTCGCCATCGCCAGCGATGTCGCCCGGTCGTGTACGGGAGATCGCCTGGAATTCATGGGACGGCACGGGTCGCCGGCCCGGCCGGCGGCGCTGGGCCGCACTCGGCTGTCCGGCAGGGTCGGGGCCGGGCTTGATCCGTGCGGCGCCCTGCAGGTCCCGGTCACGCTCGCGCCCGGGGAGGAGCGCGAAATCATCTTCAAAGTGGGCACGGGCCGGAATCGGGATCATGCCCACCAGCTGTTGCAAACGTTCCGCGGCAAGGAGTCCTGCCGTGACGCGTTGAAACAAGTCCAT
>JBDHQG010000164.1:0-8018 GCA_039806925.1 Limisphaerales bacterium | reverse complement strand
CGGGCGAGGAACTTCTCGCGGCGGGTGGTCTTCTTCTTGGCGGCGAACTCGGCGTGGGCGAAGGTGGTCTGATGGGTCATGCCTTACCGATCACCAAACCCGCCTCCGCGTTCAAAAGAATCTCGCCCGGATTAAATCAGCGGTTCCCTAAGTGCATGACAGGCTCTAGGCGGAGTCGGTGTCACGGCGGTTTAATCCCGGTTTCTTGGCGATGGATTCCAAGTTTCTGACGTATCACACATCAATCTTGATGTCTTACACATCGAGCATGAACGCGCCTGTTTTTTTTGGGGCAGGCAGGTGCCGGTCATAGCGTGCAGGCGTGCTCCAGCATGCCAGCGGGGTTTTGCCGCTTGATTGCGCGGATCGCCGGCGTAACGTGCGCTTCATGCGCCTCACCCGTCGGAAATTTATCCGCCATTCGGCCGTCGCTTCCGCCGCCCTGCACACGCCATCGCTCCTTGCCCAAATCGCAGGCCAGCGTCCGGTGCGCGACAAGACGGTGACCGTCCTCAATCCCCGCGCCCGCGTTCCCGTCGGATTCATCATTGATGACTCGACGTGCCTCGTGAATTTGAACCGGTTCACGATGCCGCAGTTTGATCAGGCATTTGCCGGTGCGAACAAGACGTATCACCGGAACTGGCGCGAATGGCCGCATGAAATTCCCGACAGCTTCGTGCGCAAGTTCGGCGAGTGGTGCGCCGAGCATGGCGTGAAGGGCAAATACAGCATTGTCCCCTACCCCGCGTGCGTCGGGCGACTGGACCGGATGCTGCCCGGCTGGACCCAGCGGGAGCTGAGCGACAGTCTGGAACTGGTCCGCACGTTGATGCTGCCGAACTGGGACATCCATCCCGAGATGGTCACGCATTCGCGCGTCATCGACACCAAGACCGGCCATCCGTATGCCGACCATTCGCTGAAGTTCATGGAGAATTGGGAATGGACCACCGGACGCAGCGCGGACGAAATCGCCGATTATCTCGCCTACGCGCTGCGCATTTTGAAGAACGTCGGACTTCCCTGCGAGGGCATCACCACGCCGGGCGGGTTTGGCAACAAGGCGCTGCCGCAACTGGCGCAGGCCTCGCTCGAATCAGTGCGCGATGTGTTCAACGCCGAGATTCCGCATTATTTCCGCCACCTTTACAGCGAAGGTTCTGAGAGCGTCGCGCCGCGCGTGGAATACGCCGGCGGACTCGACAGCAACGATCCCCGCTGCGTCGTGAGCATCATCGGCTGCTCTGGCGACTGGACCGGCGGCTGGGACAACACACCTCCCGGCGGCGTGGACAAGTTCATCACGGCCGACGGCAAATCGGGGCGCATGGTCGAGATCATTGAGCGCGGCGAGCCGGCCCTCGCCCTCGCGCATTGGACGGGCATCTGGTGGAATGGACAGGAACTGGGCTTCAAAGTCTGGCAGGAAGTCGTCCGCCGGCTGCACGCGCGCTTCGACAATCTGCTCTGGATGAAGTTGAGCGAAGTGGCGCGTTACTGGGCCGCCAAGGAACTCACGCGCATGGAACGCGCTGGTGACACGATTCAATTCAACGCGCCGTTTGCTTGTCCCGATTTCACGATTGAGTTCACTGCTGCTTCCAACGCGGTTCCAAGACTCGCCGCCGCGAATCAAATTTCCGTCCCCCTCAACGAAAAGCAGCGCCGGCTTGATTTGAAGTCCGGCCACTGGCATCGCACCCGGGAACGTGTGACCTGCTGCTTCAATCTCCCGAAAGGCTCGAGTCAGCTTCGGTTCGGATAACCGGCCATCCGTTGGACAAGTGAGGGCAAAACCCGATTTGACATCCCTGCCGCCTCCCGCAATGGTTCCGCGCATGAAGACCATAATTGCATCACTCCTCCTCGGATTTGCCATGACCACCCACGCCGCCTCGAACCTTGCCGACATTCCCCTCAAGGACATCAACGGCAAGGATACTTCCCTCAAGGCTTACAAGGGCAAGGTTCTGCTCATCGTCAACGTCGCCTCGAAGTGCGGCTACACGAAGCAATACACGCCGCTCGAAGCGACCTATCGCAAATACAAAGATCAGGGCCTCGTCGTGGTCGGCTTCCCGTGCAACCAGTTCGGCGGACAGGAACCCGGCACCAACGAGGAAATCAAAACCTTCTGCTCGTCGAACTACGACGTCACCTTCCCGCTCTTCGACAAGCTCGACGTGAAAGGGCCGAACCAGCATCCGCTCTACACGGCTCTCTCGGGAAAAGATTCTCCGTTCCCCGGCGACGTGAAATGGAACTTCGGCAAATTCCTCGTGAGTCGCGACGGCAAGATTCTCAAGCGCTGGGACTCGAAGGCGACACCCGATGGCGAGGAAATCACCAAGGCCATCGAAAACGCTCTCGCCGCGAAGTAAGCATACGAGGAATCCCCACCACAGCCCCTTTCAGCCCTGCTTCGGCAGGGCTTTTTTGTTCCCCACACCGTCCCTGGAGAAGTTTCCCCGCCACCGCCGTCCCACGGACGTTCTGCCAGCGATGACCCATTACTTGTGGGGTTGTGAATAACTTCCTCCCATATATGGTGGTTTTCGACTTGTCTCATCGCGAGGCGTCTAGTTCACTTTGAGTCGTATGTATCTCAAGAACCTCACCGTTCTCGGGTTTAAGTCTTTTGCGGACAAAACCTCGCTCAATTTCCAACCAGGCGTCACCGCCATCGTCGGCCCCAATGGCTGCGGCAAGTCCAACGTGTCAGACGCCATCCGTTGGGTGCTGGGCGAGCAATCGGCCAAAGCCCTTCGCGGCGGCGAAATGGCGGACTGCATTTTCAACGGCACCGACGGACGCAAGCCGCTCGGCATGGCCGAAGTTTCCCTGACCATCGGCGACGTGGAGGAAGATCAACTCACCGCCGCCGGAGTCGAGGTGGGCTTCAACGAAGTCACCGTCACCCGCCGCGTCTTCCGCGACGGCGGCAGCGAATACTTCATCAACAAGACCGCGTGCCGCCTCAAGGACATCCAGCAGCTCTTCATGGGCACGGGCGTCGGCCGCACCAGCTACAGCGTGATGGCCCAGGGCAACATCACCCAGCTTCTCTCCAGCAAGCCCGAGGATCGCCGCATGGTTTTCGAGGAAGCGGCAGGCATCACGAAGTTCAAAGCGCAGAAGAAGGAATCGCTCCGCAAACTGGAGCACACGGACCAGAATCTCCTCCGTGTCGAAGATCTCATCCGCGAAGTGAAGCGGCAGATCGGTTCGCTCCAACGCCAGGCCGGCAAGGCGCGGCGCTACAAGCAAATCGCCCAGGAACTTCAACACCTCGACACGCAGCTCGCGCGGCATCAATTCGACGTGTTGCAGGCGGAGATCACCGAGCGCAACGAGCGCGCGGCGCAGTTGCGCGAGGAGATGGAAACCAGTTCCGCGAACGTGCTGCGTTGTGAGGACGAGATCCTCCAGCTTCGCGAACAGCTCTCGCAACTGGAGCATCAGATTTCCGCCTCGCAACAGCAGGGCATGGAACTCAAGGCGCAGACGGACCGCCATGAGTCGCGCATTCAATTCAATGAGGAGCGGTTGCAGGAACTGGAGCAGCAGAATTTCAAGGCGCTCAGCGAAATCGCCGAGGCCGAGCAGCGCATCACGGGCACGCAGCAGGAGCTCGCGTCGCTGATCGAGCGGCTCTCCAGCTCCGAAACTTCCCTCGGCCAGCAGCGCGCGGCGCTCGAAGAAAAGCGCCAGGCATTGCAGCAAGTCGAGTCCGAGTCGCAACTGCGGGCCGAGGCATTGCGCAAGGCGCAGTCCGAAGCCTTCAGCGCCATGCAGCAGCTCACGCGCATTCGCAACGAGATCAACGCGCTCGATCTCCAGAAGCAGGGCAACATCGTGCGGCTGGAAAAACTCTCGTCCGAGAAAATCCAGCTCGAAGAAGAACGCACGCGTCTGGAGGCGCGGCTGACCGAATTTGCGGCGAACGTCCAGACCCAGAAGCTCAACGCACAGACCCAGCGCGGCACCGTTGAGGAACGCCAGCAGCGCCTGCGCGAGATCCAGCAGGAGCTCACGCAAGCCGCGCAGGAGCTCGACGGTTTCCTGCGCCAGCAGGCCGAGAAACGTTCCCGGCTGAACGTCCTTGAACAGCTTCAGGAATCGCACGAAGGCTTCAGCTCCGGCGCACTCGCCGCCCTCAAGCAATCGCAGAACGTGCTCGGCTCGCTCGCGGACAAGATTCGCGTTCCCGATCAGCACGTCGTGGCGATTGAAGCGGCGCTCGGGCATCACCTGCAACTCGTCCTCACCGAACAGCCCGAGGCCGCGCAGCAAATCATCGCCGACCTCGCCACGAACAAGAAGGGCAAGGCGAGCATCGCGGCGCTCAACCTCCCGCGCGCAACGGGCAACGTTGCCGACGCCGGTGCTGCGCTTCCTGGAACGCCCGCACTGTCCGTCGTGGAGGCGGATGCTTCCGTCCAGCCGCTTCTGGCCGGGTTGATTGGCCGCACGTTGATCGTGCAGGACCTCGCGGCCGCCACCGAGGCGATTCGGGCGACGAACGGCGAGTTTGATTTCGTCACCGTGACCGGCGAGTTGCTCACGCGTTTTGGCGTGTTCACCGGCGGCGCGGGCAACGGGAACGGCAACAAGGCTCCGGGCAGCATTCTCGGGCGCAAGAACCAGATCACCGAGTTGCAGACGCAGCTCGCGCAGATTCAAGAGCAGGTCAACGAAGCCAGCCGCAAGAAGGGCGCGTTGCAGAGCGAACAGACTTCGCTGCAAGCCAGCCTTCAGCAGGCGCAGACCGAACTGCGCAATCAGGAAGTCGCCATCGCGGCGCATGAGGGCGAATTCAACGCGCTGTCAAATTCCCAGCGTTCGCTGAACTCGAAGATCGAAACGGTCATCTACGAGATTCAATCTCTCGCCGCCCACGAACAGGAAGGATTGCAGAAACGCGCCGCGCTGGCCGAACAGGTCGCGCAATCCGAGAGCCGCGAGCAGACGGCGCAGGCGCAGGTCACGGAACTGACCGCAGGGCTTGAGCAGCTCCGCCAGCAGCGCGACGCGGCCAACACTGTTCTGACGGAAGCGAAAGTGACGCTGGCAGGCGAGGAGCAGCTTCACGCGTCGCTGGGACGCCAGAAAGGTCCGCTCGAACAGCGTGAGCGCGAGTTGACGCAGTTGGTCCAGCAGCGGCGCAGCGAATGCAGCTCGTTCCTGCAACGCAAGGCGCAGTTCGAGACGGAGATTGGCGATTCACAGCGGCAGATTCAGCGCCTGACACACGAGCGCGAAGTCGTGAACCAGCAGACCGCCGAACTGGTCGCGCAAAAGGAAACGCAGGATCAGGCCATCAGCACACGCGAGGAAAGCCTGCGCGAGTTGCGCCGTCGCCTGACCGAGGTGCAGCAGCAGCGCGGCACCCTCGAAGTCGAACTCGCGCAGAAGACGATGTCCGTGCAGAACCTCCGCGAGCGCATTCAGCAGAAGTATCAGGTGAACCTCGACGACGTGCGCAGCGAGTGCATCACGATCACGATTGCCGACGAAGGTCCGGCCCGCGTGCAGACGCTCACGCCCGAGGAGATGGCGGCGTCCGGCGCGTCAACGGATTGGGCGAGCGTGGCCGATCAGGTCACTGCGTTGCAGAAGCGCATCGACGAGATGGGGCCGGTCAATCTCGTTGCCATCGAGGAGTACGAAGAAACGGAGCAACGTCACACGTTCCTGACCCAACAGCACGAAGACCTGGTGCAGGCCAAGGCGCAGTTGCTCGAGGTGATCAACAAGATCAACACGCAGACGAAGGAGATGTTCACGGAGACGTTCAACAAGATTCGCGACAACTTCCGGCTGATGTTCACGGAGATCTTCGGCGGCGGCAAAGCCGACCTTATCCTCAGCGATGAAGGCGACGTGCTGGAGAGCGGCATCGACATCGTGGCACGTCCTCCGGGCAAGCAACTCCAGAGCATCACGCTCCTTTCGGGTGGCGAGCAGACGATGACTGCCGTGGCGCTCCTCTTCTCGATCTACCAGGTGAAGCCCTCGCCATTCTGCGTGCTGGACGAGTTGGACGCGCCGCTGGACGAGTCGAACATCAACCGCTTCATCCGCGTGCTGCAACGGTTCATCGCGCAGTCGCAGTTCATCATCATCACGCACAACAAGCGCACCATCGGCATGGCCGACGTGCTCTACGGCGTGACGATGCAGGAACACGGCGTGAGCCGCATCGTGAGCGTGAAGTTCCACAAGGCCGACGAGAAGGTCACCGACCACGAGGCGAAGCCGCTCGTTCCGCCCCCAGCAAATCCAGTCGATGCCGAGGAAGACAAACTTCAGTCGAAAGACGACACGATGGAAGTCGTGATGGCCAAGTAGCGCGACTTTTCCGCCGGCGGGCAAATCCCCTCCCCGACATTGTTGGGCCGCATGGGCATTTTCGCAGCGTCGCCTGCCCGGCGTCCGGCCCGCTCAAGATGAGTTCATCGCCCGTCTGCCTTCCCTCTTCAAGATTCGCCCTCGCATGGCCGATGTCAGGATTGAGCCGTCAATTCCGGCTCTCGATATTCGCCATGAAAACATTGAAGCATTTTGCCGCGGCCGCGCTGATGGGAGCGCTCGTCTCCCTTCCCGCCACATCGTTGACCGCCGCCGAGAAGAACGATCCCGCAATGCGCATGTTGCGCGACGCCTCCCTGATGCTGCTGAAGGAGGGCAACAGCCGCTTCGCTTCCGGCAAGCCGCAGTACCCGCATCAGGACGCAACTCGCCGCACGGAAGCCGCCAGGGGCCAGGAACCTTTCGCCACCGTGCTCGCCTGTTCGGACAGTCGCGATCCCGTGGAGCTGATTTTCGATCGCGGCGTGGGCGACATCTTCGTCGTCCGCGTGGCCGGGAACATCGCCGGCGGAAGCGAGCTTGCGACCATCGAATATGGCGTCGGTCATTTGAACACGCCGTTGCTGGTCGTGATGGGCCATACGAAATGCGGCGCGGTGACCGCGGTTGCGAAGGGCGCGGAGCTCCACGGCCATCTGCACGCGCTGGCGGAAAAGATCAAACCCGCCGTGGAGAAGGTGAAGACGGGAACGCCCGAGGCCGATGAACTCGTGCCGAAATCAATTCAGGCGAATGTCTGGCAGGCCATTGAAGACGTCATCAAGGAGAGCGGCGAAGTTCGGGAGAAGCTCGCCCAAGGCAAGCTGTCCATCCTCGGCGCCGTCTACGATCTCGAAAGCGGCAAGGTCGCCTGGCTGGGTCAACATCCGGCGGAAGATTCGCTCGTCGCCCTGGCATCGCAGGCTGAAACGGACCCGGCACTGCAGTCGAAGGACACTGCCGAACACGGGAAAGAACCGTTTCGCCCGGTGACCGCCGCCACGCACTCGCCCGGCGGCAAGAGCGCCGCGCACACTCCGGAACCCGCAAAGATCACCGACACTCATGCCGTCCACGAGGCGCAAGGCGCACCGCCGAAAACCACTCCGGCCGCGGTCAACCGACGCCCTCCCTCGAAGACACCTCCGCCGGCCGAGCCCCACACTGATTCCCACGACGACGCTCCGGCTCCCGCGAAAAAATCGCCCAAACCCGCCGCGCCGGACGAGCATCATTGACGCGAGAACGTCCGGTGCGCGCCGGCCCGCCGGGCTACTCCCGCATTGATTTCGAATCGACTCCCATCGACTGGCACCACGCGTGGTAGGCGAACGGAGAAATCTCGCTTGGCTTGATCTCGCTGCGTCCGCCCCAGAAAACGTTCGTGTACAAGAGATCAATTCCGCGGGATTTCAGATGCGCGTCGATCGCCGCCTTGTGCGCCAGCACCAGCTGCCTGTCCGTGCCGTGGGCCACGCCCATGATGTTGACGTTCCGGAACTCCGGCCCGCCCTCGCGCCAATAGGCGTGCGTCATGATGTGATGCCGCCCCACCTCGGCGCCCGTCTCCAGCTCGCGTCCCGGCGGCACCGCCCAGTGGAACAAGGCGTTGAACCGCGTGACGCGCTCGCCGTCGGTGTGCGGCTTCACATGTTCGAGGAAGG
>JBDHQG010000163.1:0-8063 GCA_039806925.1 Limisphaerales bacterium | reverse complement strand
CCCTCGCCGATGGACTCGACCGGCTGGCCGGCGGCGGCATTGATCTCGTGCTGCTGGATCTCAGCCTCCCCGACAGCAGCGGCATCGAAAGTTTTCACGCGCTCTACAATCAATTCCCGAGCCTCCCCATCGTCGTGCTCACCGCCCTTGAGGACGAAACCGTGGCGCTCACCGCCCTGCGGGACGGCGCGCAGGATTACCTCCTCAAGAACGAAATCAACCCGCGCACGCTCACGCGGGCCATCCGCTATGCGGTCGAGCGCAAACGCGGCGAGGAAGCCCGCAGCCAGCTGGCGGCGATCGTTGATTCATCCCACGACGCCATCATCGGCCTCAGCCTCGAGGGGCTCATCGTCAGCTGGAACAGCGGCGCGGAAACGATGTTCGGCCATCCCTTCGAGGAAGTCATCGGCCGCCCCAGCGGCCTGCTGCTGCCTCCGGGACAATTCGACGAGATGCCCATCATGCTCGAACGGCTCAAGATCGGACAGCCGGTGAAGGATTTCGAGGGCATCCGGATGCGGAGCGACGGAACGGAGATCCACCTCGCCATCAGCGTTTCGCCGATCAAGAACACCGTGGGCCGCATCATCGGGGCCTCCATGATCGCGCGCGACATCAACGAGCAGAAACGCCATCAACAGGAGCGCGAGCAGCTGATCGCCGAGCTTCAGGAGGCGCTGGCCAGGGTGAAGAGCCTCACCGGCCTGCTCCCCATCTGCGCCTCCTGCAAAAAAGTGCGCGATGACCAGGGTTACTGGACGCAGGTCGAGGTTTACATCGCGAACCATTCCCGGGCGGAGTTCACGCACGGCATCTGCCCGGATTGCCTCGCCCAATACCGCGCCGGCCTCCCGCGCGCGTAGGAAATCCATTGAATCACGCCGCCCTCTCAGTCCAAATGAAGGCCAACGAATTATGAATTTGGATGAACCCACAAAGCAAAAGGTGTCCGCCTGGATTGCCGAAGGCCAGAAGCTGGCCGAGATCCAAAAACGCCTCGTCACCGAACTGGGCGTAAACCTCACCTACATGGAAGTCCGCTTCTTGGTGGATGACCTCAAGCTCACGCCGAAGGATCCCGTGCAGCCCCAGCCGGCCGCTCCGTTGAAAAGCGATCCGACGCCGCCCGCTGCTCCGGCCATGCCGCCCGCCCCGGGACTTTCCACCACCCCGCTCACGCAGGACGAAGCCTCCGCCTTCGGCGGCAACGTGTCGGTCAGCGTCGATGCCGTCACCCGCCCCGGCGCATTGGTCAGCGGCAACGTCACCTTCAGCGACGGCCAGGCCGCGGCCTGGTATCTCGACCAGATGGGCCGGCTCGGAGTCGTGCCGAAACAACAGGGCTACAAGCCGTCTCCCACGGACGTGGAAGCCTTTCAGCGCGGGCTCGAAGCCGAATTGAGCAAGCTCGGGTTCTGACGCGCGGCCTCATCCCCTGCCATGCCCGCCGCGGCACACGCCTGGTTCCCCAAGAGCCTGCGCCTCTTCTCCTGCGCCGTGCTGGCCGCCGCCACCTTCGGCTGCCAGAGCGTCAGCTATTATTCCCAGGCCGTCCGCGGACAATATCAACTCTGGTCCCGCCAGCAGCCCATCGAGAAGCTGCTGGCCGACGCCGGCACGCCCGCGGAACTCAAACAACGGCTGGAGCTGGTCCTGGAAATCCGGCGTTTCGCAAACGACGAACTCCTGCTCCCCGCCAACGGGCACTACCTCAAATACGCCGACCTGCAACGTCGCCATGTCGTGTGGAACGTCTACGCCGCGCCGGAATTCTCGCTGGCGCCAAGGTCATGGTGGTATCCCGTCGTGGGCTCGCTCGATTACCGCGGTTACTTCAATGAAGCGAAGGCCCGCGCCCACGCCGCCAGGCTCCATGCCCGGGGATTCGACGTCTACGTCGGAGGCGTCGCAGCCTATTCCACCCTGGGCTGGTTTCACGATCCGGTGCTGAACACATTTCTCTTCGATTCCGACGACGCCCTCGCCGAGCTGCTCTTCCACGAGCTCGCCCATCAGCGGCTGTTCATCGCGGGAGACACCGAGTTCAACGAGGCCTTCGCCACCACCGTCGCCGAGGAAGGCACCCGGCGCTGGATGAAATCGCGAAACAACCCCGCCGCCCTGGCCGGGTATGAGCGCCAGGCCCGGCGCACGGAAGAGTTCGTGTCCCTTGTCGCAGGCACACGGGCGGAACTCGAAGCGCTCTTCGGACAGGCCACGAACCGTCCGGCGGCAACCATCGTTCCCGGGGAGCTTCGCCTCCGCAAGCAACGCCTGCTCGAGGAACTGCGCGACCGCTATGCCGGGTTGCGGGCGCGCTGGGGAGGCTCGCCTGACTATGATGCGTGGTTCAGCCATCCACTGAACAACGCGCAGCTGAACACCGTGGACACTTACTACAGGCTGGTCCCGGCGTTCCGCGCCGTTCTGGCAATGGAGAAGGGAGATCTGGAGAAGTTCTTCCGAACCATCGAATCGATGAAGCGGCTGAAAAAGGAAGAGCGGCGCGCCCGCCTCGCCGGACTGGCCGGCGATGAAACTCCGGCGGTTCAGGCCGCGGCGGAATAACGCCGGGCGCGGGATTCCTCCGCCAGCGTCAAGGCACGCAACGTCAGCTCGATCAGGAGATAGGGCGATCCCATGATGTCGTTCTCCCCGACGACCTCCGGGTTCGAATGCGCCTCGAAATCCTTCAGGTCGCTGATGAACAACACCGGCGTGCGCCCGAACGTTTCCTGCGTCTGAAGCTGCGCGCACAATTCAAAGCCGCTCAGGCCGGGAAGGTTCACCGCCATCACCACGCCGGCGAACGAGGTGGACGTCGCAAGGCCAAGCGCCTGCGTCGGATCATTCGCAATCGTCGCCGTCAGGTCGGCCTTCTCGAGCGCCATCCCGATCGTTTGCGAGGACATGACATCCCCCGTGACCACCAGCACCGCCTGATCCTTGGAGACGCCGCCATCCCCGGCTTCAGCCGCCCGGAACAACGCCTCAACGGCCCCCACCGCGCGCCCCACGGCCCGCGTCGTCGAAGGGTTGATGAACTTCGGCTTCTGCTGCAGCTCCTGCAAAAACGCCTCGAACGTGCTCGCAAAGTGAGCGATGGCGGAACAGCCGGCCACCGCCGCGTTTCCAGTCAACGAATGGACCTTCCGGAACAGATCGCCCAGCAGCGGCAGTTGCATCGACGAGCCGAGATCCTGGACGAACGCCGTTGCCGCGTCGCGCACCGATGACAGCTTCGCCGGCGCGCTGGACAAAAACAGCTGCCGGATCTGCGCTTGAAATTCTGGATCGACCTCCGGCATGACCGCCGCCGCCGGCGCGGAAGAAGCCGCGGCGCGCGCGGTCATCGCCGTGGCGAAACCGCTCCCCGCCGCCGGCCTCGCACCGAGCGGGGAAACGGGCGGAATCACCGCCGGGCCGGTCGCTTTCGGTTGAGGAACAGGCGCCGTCAGCGGCGGATTCGCCGGCGCGGATCCGTTCTCGGGCCGGGCCAGCGGAGTGATCGGGCCGACGGCTGCCGCAGGAGCGGACGTCGCCGCGGCCATGCGCGCCGCAGCCTTCTGCATGGCCTTGTTCACCGCGTCGAACAGCTGGGCGGGCGTCGTGCTCGCCTTCATCAGGCACTGGTCGGCGCCATTGCGCCAGGCGCTCTCCACCAGGTTGGTCATGTAGGAATTGGAGAACACCACGACCGGGAGATTTTTCAGATCCGGATGCGTCCGGATGTACTTCAGCACCTCGATCCCGTCCAAACGCGGCATCAGCAGGTCGAGGAGGACGACGTCCGGCTTGATGGCGCCGACCATCTTGATTCCTTCGAGCCCGTCCGGGGCCCAATCGACCGTGTAGCCGGCCTCGCCGAAGCGCTTTTTATAGGCGCTGGCGACCAGCTGGTCGTCCTCAACTATCAGAATCTTTTTCATGCGCAATGTCGACGGCGTCCCCAACCTGCCACGCCGCCTCTGGATCTGTCGGAGTTTCCGCCGGAAGGGTTAGCAGGAAACTTCCGTGACTCAGGGCAGACACATACCTTGGAAACGCCAGAATGACGGATCTATTCCTCTCATTAGCACCCGGCTTCAGCCGGGTGATTGGGGGATGAGCGGGATTTCAGCCGTTTTAACGGCTTTGATCGGCAGGGGAAGCGGTTAAAACCGCTGGAGTTTTCCCCCATGACCACACCGGGCTGAAGCCCGGTGCTAATGAGACATGGTAGGCGTCGGCCCTGCCGGGCAACCCGTGCCATCTCGACAAACCCCCGAAACCCCGCCTAATCTCGCCCTGATGCATCTGTCGAATCAGCCGCTCACCATCGCCGGAAGGCAGTTTCAGTCCCGCCTGTTTCTCGGGACCGGCAAATTCGCCTCCCCCGAGGCGATGCGTGACGCCCTCGCGGCCAGCGGCACTGAAATCGTCACCGTGGCCCTTCGGCGCGCGGACTTGAGCGGACAAAAAGATCCCTTCGCCAACATCCTCGAATTCATCGATCCCAAGCGCTACCTCCTCCTGCCCAACACCAGCGGCGCCATGAACGCCGACGAAGCCGTGCGCCTCGCCCGCCTCGCCGCCGCCGCCGGACTGCCCAAGTGGGTCAAGCTCGAAATCCATCCCGACCCGCGCTACCTGCTGCCGGACCCGGTCGAGCCCTTCAAAGCCGCCGAACGACTCGTGAAGGAAGGCTTCACCGTCCTGCCCTACATCAACGCCGACCCCGTGCTCGCCAAGCGTCTCCAGGAAATCGGCACCGCCACCGTGATGCCACTCGGTTCGCCCATCGGCTCGAATCGTGGCGTCCAGACGCGCGACCAGATTCGCATCATCATCGAGCAAGCCACCGTCCCCGTCGTCGTCGACGCCGGCCTCGGCGCGCCCAGTCACGCCGCGGAAGCGATGGAACTCGGTGCCGACGCCGTGCTCATCAACACCGCCATCGCCATCGCGCCCGACCCGAACCGCATGGCCATCGCCTTCAAGACCGCCGTCGAAGCCGGACGCGCCGCCTTCGAGATGGGCTTGGGCACGCCACTCTCGACTGCCAGCGCGACGAGCCCGCTGACGGGCTTCTTGGATTGAAAGATATGGTCCGCGAAACACACCATTGCTCGCGAAAGCCCAAATCAGTTTCGCGCTTTTTGGCGTATTTAGCGGGCCAACAAAAACCATGACCCTTCCCACGCTCAATTCGAGTCGCGTCGCCAAACTCCTCGCCGCCGCCCGCCGCTCGCGCATCCTCGTCATCGGCGACGTGATGCTCGACCAATTCATCTGGGGCAGCGTCAGCCGCATCTCGCCGGAAGCCCCCGTGCCCGTCGTCGATTTCAAGAGCGAAAGCTTCATGCCCGGCGGCGCCGCCAATGTCGCCCGAAACCTTTCCGCCCTCGGCGCCGCGCCCGAACTGTTTGCCGTCGTCGGCAATGACGATCCCGCCGGCCGCATTCGTTCCCTGCTCCGCGAGCAGCACGTCGATTGCAGCGGGCTGATCGAACATCCGTCGCGCCCCACCAGCATCAAGACCCGCATCGTCGCCCACCAGCAACAGGTCGTGCGCGTGGATCGCGAATCACGCGGCCATCTCGACGCCACCGCCACGGGCCACCTTCTCGAAGCCGTCGAGAAGCGGCTGAAAGGGGCGGACGCCGTCATCGTGGGCGACTACGGCAAAGGCGTCGTCACTCAGGGCCTCCTCGATGAGCTCAAAGACCTGTGTCGGAAACGCGGCGTCTGGCTCAGCCTCGATCCCAAGCCCGTCCACCATCTCAATCTTTCAGGACTCTCGCTGATCACCCCCAACCGCAAGGAAGCCTTCGAGCTCTCCGGGCTGCCGGACGAAACGCGCACCGCGGATCCGCTCAAGGACATCAACCTCGTCCGCTCCGCCGGCCGCCTGTTGAACGACATCTCCCCCGCCCTGCTCCTCATCACGCTCGGCGAACAAGGCATGCTGCTCTGCCGCCGCGGCGAAAAACCGATTCACATCCCGACCGTCGCGCAGGAAGTCTTCGATGTCTCCGGCGCGGGCGACACCGTCATCGCCTCCTTCACCCTCGCCATCGCCGCCGGCGCATCACCGCTGGAAGCCGCCATCCTCTCGAACCACGCCGCCGGCGTCGTCGTCGGCAAAGTCGGAACCGCCATCGTCACGCCCGACGAATTGACCGCGAGCTTCGGACGCTGAATCGGAACCTAGAAGCGGTTTCAAAATTCGTAGCCGCCGAGGTGACGAGGCGGATGGTGTTGGATTCGCCAAGGTTTCCGCCTCCTCACGTCAGCGGCTACGCGCGAACCGGAATTTTGAAACCACTTCTAACGTCCGCCCTCGGCAACGGTCGTGGGCAGTTGATAAATCCCAAACCAGCGCTGGCTGCCGCTGGCGCTGCCGGTCACTTCGAACTCCGCCCGTCGCCCGGCTTTCAAGAACGCGTACGGCACTTCAATCTCCAACACGCCATTGCTGTCCTCGGTGTTCGCTTCGCGCACGGAGTAACGCAGCTTTGTCCGGCCATCGGCGCTGGCCCAAGTTCTGTCGTTGAGACTCACATCGAACTCCAGCAGCAGCGAACCGTTCACCTTCAGCGTGAACTTTCCCTTCGGCTGCGAGGCGAATCCCATGCCCACCGGAAGCCGGAAGGTGTGCGTCGCCTCCAGCTTCGAAGGCAAGACTGCCGTCCGCCACACCAGGCGGTCCTGCCCCGCGCTCTGCCGGCAGTAAGGCATGGGCAATCGTCCCAGCCAACTCGGATACGGCAACGTCTCGACCGCCGTCACCACTTCCGCACAGCCGTTCGCTCCCGCCTTGAGAAACTCCGCGCGCGCCTTCGTCGCATCCGCCACCGCCGCGTTTCCAAACGACGCCTGAGCGCCGGACTTCAGCCAGGCGATCAGGTCCGCCATGTCCTGCGGCGAGAGCGCCTGTTCCAATCCCTCCGGCATTAGCGACAGCGCGCTGGCACGGATGCCCGCAATGTCGCGGCGCGCAATGGATTCCCGCACGCCGCCGCCCTGCACGAGCGTGAGGCCGGCGGAGGTTTCGTTCCGCACGATGCCGTTCAGGCTGCGCCCGTCCTTCGTCTCGACATTGTACGCGATGAAATTCGGGTTGATGCCCGCGTTCGGATCGAGCAGCGCGAGGACGAAATCCGCCGTGCTCTTGCCGGCGAACTCGGCGAGGTTCGGCCCCACATCGTGTCCTTGTCCGCGGAACGCGTGGCATTGCGCGCAGTTTTTCGCGAACAGTTCACCGCCGCGATCCTTCACCGGTGTCAACGCCCCCACGCCCTCGTAACGGGCGAGAACATCGCGCCGGTTCGTCGTCGCGACGGCGAAGAGCTTCCCGGCGCGGGCGCGGATGTCCGCCCGCGCGTGCGAGCGCAGGCGTTGTTGCCGGGCCAGGGAAAGCTCGCCCGCCTGCACCGCGCCGCCTTCGATGCCACCGAGCACGGCCGCCGACCAATCTTCTTTCGCAAGTAGAAGCTCCAGCAACATGTCGCGCACGGCGGGACCAAAGGTGCTCCAGCGCGCGATCACTTCGCGGGCGAATTCATCTCCACGCAGACGACCGACGGCCTTGCGCAGCTCCTGCCGCGCGGCGTTGTCGAGATCGGCAGAGAAAAGTTCCATCAACTGTGCGCGGTTCGTGGCCGAACTTTGCGCGTAGTGACCGAGAATGCGGATGACCGGCGGGATGGACTCCGCGCTCAGCGTCTTCAGTTCGCCGCTCATGAGCCAATGCACCTGCTGGCCGCTGGCGAAGTCGCCACGCAGGCGCTCCACGGATCGACGAACCTCAGCCGAGGCGTTGGTCCCCAAGGCCGCCAACGCGTCCGGATGATCGAGCAGCTCCGCGTGCAGCGTGTTCACCGCCCATGCGGAAGAAAGATCGAAAGTTCTTTCGTCGGGCGGCAACAACCGGACCAAAACTCGCCCGAGGTCATCGACGTGTTTGTCCGCCAGCATGGCGGCGAACAGCGTGCTCATGGCCTTGGGCATTCCACCGGTCGCCCCCAGTTTGCCGGGAGCCGTCGCGCGAAAGATCGCCTGCACCGCGGCGAACGGCG
>JBDHQG010000162.1:0-8073 GCA_039806925.1 Limisphaerales bacterium | reverse complement strand
GACGACCTGCTGCTGGTGAACTGGGACAGCCCGAACCCGTTTCGTTTCCGGCTTCAATCCAGCCCGGGCCAGCTCGGGCCGGAGATTCATTTCGCGATGCCGGCGATCCGTTCGTACTGGCCGGACGATCTGGATGGCGATCACAAGACGGAGGTGATGACGATCTCGCTGAATTCGGGTCGCGCGCAGGTGTCGCATTTCGTCAGCAAGCCGGCGGAGACGTTGGTGGGCAATTTCAAGAGCGGGCAATTCCAGGTGCTGCCGTTGACCAAGACGACGAAGGCCAAGCGCGGCGTGGATTGGGCGGACTTGAACGGCGACGGCTTGCCGGATCTGCTGGTGGCCGAGCCGGACAGCGGCCAGGTGACGGTGTACTTGCAGCAGGCCGACGGGACATTGCCGGGCGGGAAGCGGTTCTCGACGTTGACCGGCGTGAGCGAGGTGGCCGCGGTGGCAGCGGAGGGTGATCGCCCGGCGGAGGTTTATCTGCTGAGCCCGGACGAACGGCAGGTCGGTGTGACGACGTTCGACAAGCAGGGCCGCATGCCGTTCCCGACGGTGTTGAAGCTGGAGGGGCGTCCGCTCTCGATGGCGGTTGGCGCGATGAAGCCCGGCGAAAAGCCCTCGCTGGCGGTGATCGTGGATCAGGATGGCAGGCGCTCGCTGGTGATGCGTTCGCCGGACGGGAAGTTGAAGACGCAGAAGCTGAGCGAGAGTTTCAAATCGAACCCGAGCGCGATCTCGATTCATGACGTGAACCAGGACGGCCTGGGCGATCTCGTGGTGCTGATTCCGTACGAGAAGATCAAGGTGTTGATTCAGGTGCCTGGAAAGGATTTCGAGGAGACGGATGTGACGCCGCCGGGCGGCAGCGCCGAGCAGCCGTGGATGAGCGTGGCGGACGTGGACGGCGATGGGAAATCCGAGCTGCTGCTGGCGCAAAAGAATTTCCTCCGCGCCGTGGTGCTCAAGCCGGACGCGGAACAGAAGGATGCCACGAACCGCACCTGGTCCTTCACGGTGAAGGATCAGATCAACGGCGCCACGAGCAACTCGCGCATCGTCGGAGCGTGCCCGTTGAAGAACGGCACCAACGCCATCGCGTCGCTCTTCCTGCTCGATGCCGAGCGCAAGGCGGTGACGCTGTCCGAGCGCGATTCAAACGGCGTCTGGCAGGTGGTTCGCAACGTGCCGCTGGCGTTCTCCGAGTTCACCGAGCTGCGCCCGGTGGCGCTCGGTGGGAAGACGCCGAACAGCATCGCGTTTCTCGGCGTGGGCGCGGTGGGCTGGCTCTCGTTGCAGGGCAACGCCTGGGATTTCGTGGAGCTCGATGGTTATGAAACGCCGATCAAGGACGGTCGCCTGAACGATGTGGTGTCCGGTGACTTGAACCAGGATGGCCGCAAGGATCTGGTGTTCCTCGAAACCGTGAAGAACCATCTCGACCTCGTGATCTTCGATCGGTCCGGGCAGTTGGTGCCCGCGACGCGCTGGCCGGTGTTCGAGGAGCGGACGTTCCGTGGACGCCGCGGCGATCAGAACGAGCCGCGCGAGGCGATGATTGCGGACGTGACCGGTGACAAGAAGAACGATCTCATCGTGGTCGTGCATGATCGCATCCTGGTGTATCCGCAGGAATGAGCCCGCGCCGGTTCGCGCCCCGCAAGCCGCCGGCCATTTTTCCAGATGTCCACTTCCGCGCTGGCAGGTCTGAGCATCCTCATCGTGGAGGACGAGGCGTTGTTGCGACGCCAGCTCGCGGCGCAGCTTGAGCGTCTCGGCGCGGATGTCACGGGGGCGGGCACGCTGGAGGCGGCGCGGCGTTTCGTGGCCGAGCTTCCGTTTGATTTCGCGCTGCTCGACGTGAATCTTCCGGACGGGCAGGGGACGGACCTTCTCAAAGCGCGGGCCTTTTCCAGCAACACCAGCGTGGTGGTGATGACGGCCGACGGTGGCGTGGCGGGCGCGGTGGAGGCGATGAAGCTGGGCGCGCTCGATTACCTGGTGAAACCGTTCGACGTCGCGGAGGTGCCGCTCGTGCTCGCGCGGGCGCGCAGGGCGCGGCAATCGGCCCGCGTGGAGGAACATCGCCGTGGCGACAGCGCGCAATCGGGCTCGGGCTTTTTCTTCGGCGCATCGATGGCGGCGCTCGAAAAACAATTGGAGAAAATCCTCGCGGCCGATGAACGGGTGCAGACGCAGCTGCCGCCGGTGTTGATCGAAGGCGAGACGGGCACGGGCAAGACGACCATCGCGCGCTGGCTGCATCATCGAGGTCCGCGTTCCGCGCAGCCGTTGATCGAAATGAACTGTTCGGCGGTGCCGGAGGCGCTCGCGGAATCCGAGCTGTTCGGTCACGAGCGCGGCGCGTTCACGGATGCGCGCACCGCCCGCATGGGGTTGTTCGAGGCGGCGAATGGCGGGACGTTGTTCCTCGATGAGCTGCCGAGTTTGCCGCCGGCGTTGCAGGCGAAGGTGCTCAAGGTGCTGGAGGATCATCGCATCCGCCGGCTTGGCGGGAATCGCGAGATTCCGGTCGATGTCCGTGTGATCGCGGCGACACATCGGGATTTGAAGGCGCTCATCGGCGCGGGGCAGTTTCGCGAGGATCTTTATCATCGGCTCGATTTGTATCGCGTGCGGATTCCGCCGCTGCGCGAGCGTGGCGAGGATGTCGTCAAGCTGGCGGAGTCGTTGATGGACCGGCTGTGCCAGCGTCATCGCCTGCCGCGGCGCACGATGACGGCGGAGGGCCGCCGGCGTCTGGCGTCGCACGCGTGGCCGGGCAACGTGCGCGAGCTGTCGCATGAGCTGGAACGGGCGGTGGTTTTCGAGGATGGCGACCAGCTGGACTTCGCGCACCTCGGCGGTGGAGGGCGCGCGGGCGTCCCGACGGCCCGGCCCGGCGACTGGCTGAATCCGCAGTTTGCCTTCCCGCCGGAGGGGTTCTCGCTGGAGGACGCCATCAACCGGCTGATCCAGCTCGCGTTGAAGCAGTCCGGGAACAACGTCTCGGCCGCCGCCCGTTTGCTCGGGGTGTCCCGGGACTACGTGCGCTACCGGCTTTCGCCAGAAAAGCCCGGCGGCAGGGATGGGGAATAGAGCCCACTTGGATTCACCGTCACCGGCGCGCTGGGGAAAACGTCCCATGTCCGGCTTCGGACCCTGGCTCCGTCATCGTTGGAAACCCCTTGAAACCGGCCCCGAACCGGGGTTGAGGGTCGCGTTGTTCCCTTGGCATACGGCCTGCCTTGGAGTTGCCCGATGGCAGCGTGCGCGGTAAAGTGGGCGACCGTCGTTCCACCGCCGTCGCACCGAATCTTATGTGTCATTCGCGACCCATCAAACAGGCATTGCTGGCCGGAATAGTTCTTTCCGGGCTGACGTGCCTTGGCCAGACCAATCTCACGCCGACGGTCAAACCGGTCGAGCGCGAGGGCCGGGTCGTCCTTTCCGAGAAACAGGCGGACGATCTGGGGCTGCTGCCGACGGTGGTGGATCGCCAGAGGCTCCCCGTCGCGATCAAGGAGCGCCTGCTCAAGTTCGAGGTCAGCCGCGAGGCGTATCTCAAGGAACAGGAGCTGATGAAGAAACGCCTGCTGGGAGCCGCGACGGAAGCCGAGCGCGAACGCATCCGCGCGACCATGCGCGAGCAGCGCGAGGCGTGGCTGCGCCGGGCGAAGGCGATGCGCGAGGAGGCGCGGGAGCGGGCGCGCGAATTGAAGACCCAACTGCCATCCATGAACGAAGTGATCGAGAACGCGCGGGAAAACGCGCGGGAAGCCGCGGTGCAGAATCGCAAGCGCCGCGGCCAGGACTAGCCGAAGACCGAAGAAGGATCCCAGTGTCGTACCTCCGAACCACCTAAACTCAACATCCCTCCGTCGTCGTGTGGGACGACGGGGCAGACAGGAACCGAATGCGGCGTCGCTGTGTCAGCCAGAGCCGGGTGCTGTGGACCCTGGCGCTTGCGGCTGTACTGATGGGTTCGGCGGCGCGGGCGAGCCGCGCGGGCGATGCCGATCTGAAAACGCTGCTGCCCAAGTGGGAGCCGTCCGCGACGTTGAAGGCCGGCATCGGCTACAAGGACAACGTGGGTCTCTCCCGCAACCGCGCCGAGGCGAGCCCGTTTGCGCACACGGCGGTGGAGGGGATTCTGTTTCGGATGCCGGTGGATGGCACGCAGGTCTTGCTCTACCTGACGGCCGAGGACACGCGCTTCTGGGAATCGAGCCGGCTGGACCACGAGGACTTCGCGCTCACGCAGCTGGAGGTCCGGCATTTTTGGGAGAACGACTGGCAGGCGGCGATTGCATTGGAGGGCGTGTATTTCGATCAGCTGATCGACTTCTCGATCACCGACACCAATCTCGCCGCGCTTCCGGCCCGCGGCATCGGCGCGACGATTCGGCCGGGCGTCCGGCGGGAGCTTTCAGAGCACGTCTGGCTCGCGCTCGAAACCCCGGTGACCCGCCAGCTCTACAAGGATTCGGTGGACGATTACTGGGAGGGCGGGCCGAAATTGACGCTGGGCCGCACCTACGGACGGCAATCGGAAGTCAGCCTCAGCTACCTCTTCACGGAACGCGGCTACAATCGCGCGGCGGGACGCGACGTGGATGGCAACACCGTGACGAACTCCGTTCGCCGCGTTTCCCATCACGAAGTGCAGGTGGCGTGGAAACATTTCTGGGACACCAAACGTTGCTGGCGCAGCTCGACGCGGCTCGGCTACCGGCACAGCGCCGAGAACGTGAGCGGCTACTTCGACTACGAACGCTTCGAGCTCATGCACCAGCTGCGGTTCAAGTCGCCGCGCTGGGAAATCTCGGCGGAAGGCCGCGTGGCGCATTACCGGTTTCCCGTCCAGGCCGTCAGCGACACGGACCGCGACAAACGTCAGCGCACCGATCTGCGGGCGACGCTTCGCGTCGAACGTCAGCTGACGGACCGGCTGCGGCTTTACTCCCAATACGAATATGAACGCTCCGACTCGAACCAGGTGCTGGACGAATATGCCGTCAACACCGTGAGCGCCGGGGTGAGCATCGAGTTTTGAAACCAAACGCGCCGTGGAACGACTCGCCCAAATCCAGAAGCTGCTGCTCCGCTCGAAGCGGCTGCCGTGGCTGGCGCTGCTGGCGACGCTGCTGATTCTGGCCGGCGTCATCGCGCTGACCACGCAGCAGACGCGGAGCCGCATCCAGTCGCAGATCGCCGGGCGCGACGCGGAGATCCTGCATGCCGTCGCCCGGATGCAGATGCCGCGCGAGACGGATGCGGAGCTTCTCGCGGACGATGCGGACGGCACGGAGAACCTGCTGACCGTGATTCTTCAAACCTCGAAGCTGAGCGGCGTGATGGGAGCGCGGCTGTTCAATGCGGCCGGCGGGTTTGTGGAAAGCTTCCCGGCGGAGATGTTCGAGGCGACGATTTCACAGGATGACTTGGTGACGCTCGATGCCTCGGTCCCGATTGGCCGTTTCTGGCCGGCGCTTTCGCTCGATGCAATCTTCCTGCCCGGCACGTCAACGGAGCCCGTCGAACGCCGCGTGATGCCGGTTCTGGAGGTGATCGTTCCGTTGCAGGCGGGCGCGGATTCCCATCTGGCCGGGGTCGCGCAGTTCATCATCGAGGGTCACAGCATCGCGGCGGAATTCAGGCGGCTCGACCGGCATCTCGCGCGGCAGGCGGGCATGGCGTTTCTCGTCGGCGGACTGGTCTTGTCGGTGACGATTCTCTGGTCCTTCCGTCGGTTGAACCAGGCGCATCGCCTGCTGGCCGAGCGGACGGAGAATCTGCTGCGCGCGAACCAGGAGCTGGCGCTGGCGGCGAAGACCTCGGCGGTCGGCGCGGTGACGTCGCACTTGATTCACGGCCTGCGAAATCCGCTCGCCGGACTGCAAAGCTTCGTGGCGGGGCTGGGGGCTTCAGTGGCGGACAATCCCGACGCGAACTTGCAGCAGGCCATCGCCTCGACGCGCCGGATGCAGGCGATGATCAACGACGTGGTGACGGTGTTGCGCGAGAACGACGACGCGGGATTGTACGAGGTGCCGGTGATGGAGCTGGTGGAGACGATTGTCGCGAAGGTGCGTTCGCCGGGACGTGAGCGCGGCGTGGAGCTGGTGGCGCGCGCCGAGACGTCCGTGGTGTTGCCGAACCGAGTGGCAAACCTCGTCGCGTTGATTCTCGTGAACCTCGTGCAGAACGCGATGGAGGTGACGCCGCGCGGACGCAGCGTGAGCCTGACGTTGCGTGAGGCCGGCGAGAGCCTGTGGTGCGAGGTGCGTGATGATGGCCCGGGGTTTCCGGCGGACCGCGCGCCGTTCGTGCCGTGCCAGTCGGCGAAGGAGGGCGGCAGCGGGATCGGGCTGGCGATCAGCAAACAGCTGGCGAACCACCTCGGCGCGGGGCTGGAGCTGAAGTCGAGCTCCAGCGCGGGCTGTGTCTTCGCGCTGGAGCTGCCGGCGTCGTTGTGGAAGGCGAAGACGCATTCGGTGACGGTGACTCTTGGATGACGGTGGGCGGTGCGGAATCGGAAGCGGCGGTGGCGGTGGATCAGACATCAAACCCGAAAGATGCGAGCCAGCGGAAAATCGTTTTGGCCGGCGAGGGCAGCCCTGGTGTTGCTGCTCGCGGGCTGCGCCTTGCTTGTCCCGGGCTTCGCCGCGCGCGCGGCTGAGGGCTCGCTGCGCTGGCGCTGGTCGAACCCGCGTCCGCACGGCGGCAACGTGGTGGACATGGCGTATTCGGCGGTGCTGGGGCAGGCGGTTCAAGTGGCGGAACTCGGGCAGATTTATTCCACGGCGGATTTCAGCGTCTGGATTCCGCGCGAAAGCGGGACGACGAACGATCTGCGGGCGGTGACTTTCATGGGGAGCCGCCTCTTGATCACCGGCCAGAACGGCGCGGTGCTGTACGCGGACGGCCTGGATGATTTCAAGCCAGGCACGTTGAGCACTGGTCCGACCGTGGACTGGCTGGAAGGCGTGGCGGCATCGCTGACGCTGGCCGTGGCCGTGGGCGACAACGGGGCGATCTACACGAGCACGAACGGGATTTACTGGCAGAAACGATCCAGCGTGAACCAGTGGTTGCGCGGCGTGGCCTACGGCGGTGGCGTGTTCGTCGCGGTTGGCGAATCCGGAAAAATTGTCACGAGCGTGAACGGCAGTTCGTGGACGACGCGCTCCAGCGGCACGTCGGAGCATTTCAATCGCGTGAGCTTCGCGGGCGGGCGTTTCACGGCGGTGGCGGAGAATGGCGCGTGTCATTCGAGCACCAATTCCGGCGTGAGCTGGTTTGCTGAAACCACGGGGGCGCGGAACGATCTCTTCCATGCGGCGACGTCGGTCTCGAACCGGTTCGTGGTGGGAGACGGCGAAGTGCGGGTGCAGTTCAACGGCGGCGCGTGGAGCGACGAGTTGGGCCGCGTGGGCGGCCCGGTGCCGTGGACCTATTACGCGGCCACGAAGATGCCGGACTTCATGTTGATCGCGGGGCGGACGGGCTTGATGGAGGAGGGATATGGCGGCTCCCAGGGCGAGGCGATGGTGTGGCGTCCGGGTGACGATTCGATTCGCAACTGGCTTTGGGATGTCACCTGTCCGACGAATCTCTACGTGGCCGTCGGTGATCGCGCGACGGTGATGACGAGCTTGAACGGCGTGGACTGGAAGCTGGAACTGGTGCCCGACGCGGTGACGAACGCGATCTTTCTCGGCGTGGGCGGCGGCCCGAACCTGCTCATCGCGGTGGGTGATCGCGGCGCCCTGGCGATCAGCCCGAACGTGCAGGAGCCGGCGTTCGTGACGAACATCGTCGGCCCGGAGATCATAATCACTCCGGCGGGCGGCAATTCGTTTGGCGTGGTGTGGCACGCGCCGGCGCGGGTGACGACGAACGACCTGCAGGGCGTGGCGGCTTCCGACGATCGTTACGTGGTGACGGGCGCGGCGGGAACGATCCTGAGCAGCGAGGACGGAACCAACTGGGTTCTGCAAGCGGCGCCGACGAACCGGTTTCTCACCGGCGTGACCTCGTGGCCGGGCGGCTGGGTGGCGACGGGCG
>JBDHQG010000161.1:0-8073 GCA_039806925.1 Limisphaerales bacterium | reverse complement strand
CGCCCGTGCCGGCGAACCCCGTCATCGGCCAGCCGCCGCCTGGCCCCGGCCGCCAGCCCGGCGCGAAGTAACCGGCTCCCGGCCCCGCGAGCAAATCCCGCGCATGAAGGATGAACCTCGGCCATTCCATCCTGTCGCTGGCGCTGGTGCTGGCGTTGCCTGGCTGCGCCATTCCTGAAGCGCCGCCCATGAGCACGGAAGCCCGCAACGTTCGTGAAGCGACCGGCGTGGAACGACAGCTGACCCGCGCCGGACACGGGCACATCCTGACAAACACCGGCGTCTGGTCCCCCGATGGTGAATGGATCGTTTACGATGTCCGCCCGGATGCCGCCGGCGATCTCTTCGACGGCGAGCGAATCGAGATGGTCCATGTCCACACCGGCGAAGTGCGAGTGCTTCACACCGCGAGGAACGGCGCGCGTTGTGGCGTCGCGACATTTCATCCGCGCGAGCCCAAGATCGCTTTCATCCTCGGCCCGGAGAATCCGACACCGGACTGGCAGTACGGCCCGACGCACCGGCAGGGCGTCATTGTCGAGTGCGCCACTCCCGGCGCGGCCAGGAATCTCGACGCCCGGAATCTCACGCCGCCCTTCACGCCCGGCGCCTTGCGCGGCGGCTCACATGTCCATGTCTGGGATGGCGCCGGTGACTGGATCAGTTTCACCTACGAGGATCAGGTGCTCGCCCGGTTCAAAACAGCGGGCCCGGATCACGACATCAACCAGCGCAACATTGGGATCTCGGTTCCCGGCAGGCGCGTCGACGTCCCCCGCGCTCACGCGAGAAACCACGACGGGGATTATTTCACGGTGCTTGCCACACGCACCGTAGCGCAGCCAAAGCCGGGCTCGGACGAGATCAGCAAGGCGTTTGAAGAAGGCTGGATTGGCACCAACGGTTACGTGCGCGGGGATGGCGTCCGGCAACGGCGGGCCGTGGCTTTTCAAGGGCATGTCGTCACGGACAGGGGCGAAACGATTTCGGAAGTGTTCGTCGCGGATCTTCCGGACGATGTTTCGCAGGCCGGACTTTCACCGCTCGAAGGCACCGAACGCCGGATGCCGGCTCCGCCGCGTGGAACCATCCAGCGCCGCCTGACGTTCACGGACGGCCGGAAGTTCCCGGGCATCCAGGGGACGCGCCACTGGCTGCGCGCGTCGCCCGACGGCTCGGCCATCGCCTGCCTGATGCGCGATGATCCCGGTGTCTCGCAACTCTGGATCGTTTCCCCCGCAACGGGTGAACTGCGTCAGCTGACCAGAAACGCGTGGGACATCGGCTCGGCGTTCACCTGGAGCGCCGACGGAAAAACGATCGCCCATGTGATGGACAACAGCGTTTGCGTCACGGACGCCGCCTCGGGAATCACCACCCGCATCACGCCACGTTCCACCGACGAAACCGCGCCGCGCCCGGAAGCCTGCGTCTTCTCGCCGGACGGCAGATCCATCGCCTTCGTCCGCCGCGTTCATTCCAGCGGGGGCACGTTCAACCAAGCCTTTGTCGTGTCCCTGCCGCGGGCGAAATAGGCTGTAAGAACCGGCGGGGCTTTTCTTCTGTAGGGGCTGGGAAACGCCATGCAACACGCTCAACCCAGTCACGCCAGATCGCTTGATGGCCGGCTCCAGCAAGGCTTTTGGAAAGCCGTCGGCCACCGCGCCAGGCCTCTGCGCATCGCCAGATGGAACGCAGGCCCGTTGTTCCCGGTGGCCATTCGCCGCGGCTTTCCGAAGCACGGATTACTCCTTCCCAATCAGGAGGCGCTGAGGTATAAGACTGACGCTCGTTTCCCATGAACATCAGCCCTTCAACAACCCGTCCGTTTGCCCGCCTGGCGCGCCTGCTTTCGGCGCTGGCGCTGGCGGCGATGCTGGGATTGGGCGCCGGAAACGCCGCGACCTACAGCGCAAGTTACAACAACCCGGCCACGATCCTCGTCGGCACCGCCGCTGCCCCGCCGGGACCGTATCCCTCGTCCATTGCGGTTTCCAACCTGCCCGGAGTCGTGTCGAACATCTCCGTCATCCTCACCAACTTCAACCACACGGTTCCGGACGACGTCGACATCCTCCTCGTCAGCCCGACCGGCCAGAAGCTGTTGATGATGTCCGACGCCGGCGGCGACAGCGCCACGGGGTTCATCCGCCTGACCTTCGCGGATAACTTCACCGCCGCGTTGCCGGACTCCACCCGGATTCTCACGGGCAATTATCGTCCGACCAACTATGGCACCGGCGACACCTTCCCTTCGCCCGCGCCGGCGGTGCCCTACGGCGCGAACTTCAAAGTGTTCGACGGCGTCAATCCGAACGGCCAGTGGCGGTTGTTTGTCACCGACGATGTGGTCGGGGCGGGCAGCGGGTCGATTGGCGGATGGCACCTGAACATCACCACGTTTGCCGCGCCGCCGGTCATCACGGGCCAGCCGCAAGACCAGACCGTTCAACCCGGGGCAAACGTCGTCTTCAACGTCGATGTCAGCGGCCCGCCTCCGTTCGGTTATCAATGGATGCGGAACGGGCAGGTGTTCATCCCGTTCGGCCAGGGCGGCTCCACCTTGAGACTGTTCAACGTCACCTCCAACGACGCCGCCTTCTATTCCGTGATCGTGACCAACGCCGGCAATCGCCAGGGAGTCCAAAGCCGCCGCGCGCGGCTGGATGTTCTTGGCCCGCTCACCGTGGTAAACCCACCGGAAACCGTCGTGACACAGCCCGGCGCTGACGTGGAACTCTTCGTCGGCGCGACCGGCAACCCGCCGCTCCGTTACCAGTGGACGTTGAACGGCATTCCCCTGCCCGGCGAAACGAACGCGCTGCTCACGCTCTTCAAGCTGACCCCGGACATGGGCGGCAATTTCCAGGCGCTCGTCTGGAACGGCGATGAAGCGCTCACGACTCAGCCGGCGCTGGTGCTGGTGCGGCCCGGCAATCAAATCACTCCGGAAGACAAATTCACCGCGCGCCCGACCGTGGAGGCGGCTCGCGGCGTGATTCAGGGAGACAGTTCGAACGCGCGCCGTGAATCAGGTGAACCCATCCGGCCGGGCGGTGGAAAAACGGTTTGGTTCGAATGGATCGCCGCCGACTCCGGCATCGCAACGTTTACGAGCCGCGGCAGCACGTTCGACACGTTCCTCAGCGTGTTCACGGGTCAGGAAGTGAACAACCTCAGCCCGGTTACCAGCGACGATGACCGCGGCGGTTTTTACACCAGCTCCTTTCAATTCAACGCCGTGCGCGGCCAGCGCTATCAGATCCAGCTCGATGGCCTCGGCAGAAATGGCGGTGGCGGCGAGTTCACGATCAACTGGGATTTGGAAGTCACGCAGGAAGTCGTTCCCGTGATGTTGGAGGAACCGCAGCCGCAGGCGGTCGTCATCGGCGACCGCGCCGAGTTCCGCATCAAGGTGGATTCCGAGGACGTGGAATATCAATGGTTCTTCAACGGAAGGCCGATTCGCGGAGCCGTCGAGAATGTCCTGGTCATTCCAAACGCCAAGTCTGAACACGTCGGCCAATACTCCGTCCGCGTCCTGAACCGTTTCAATCGCTTCGTTCTCAGCCCGATCGCAGTGCTGCAAATTGGATCGATTGGCGGATTCTTGTGGGGGGACAAGCAGGAATACGTGATGTATTCGCTGGGGCTGGGGGAGTTTGTGCCGATTGGGGCTGGTGATTCGTTCTATTGGGAAAGACCGTCGGCTGCAAATCGCCAAGCAAGCGATCCGAATCCTTGCGGAAGTCCGTTCACCGGCACTCTATGGCGAGGTCTCGAAGCCACAAACAATGGCATGATCGAAGTCACTACCATCGGGAGCGAGATTCCTGCTCGAATGGCAGTCTACCGCTTTTCCACCAATGCGGGCATCATTTCCTCCATGCAACTTGTCTGCGACCTCAGCAGCGCCAGCAACGGACTCCCGGCAATTGCCCGATTCGACGGCACTCTTGGCAGCAACTATGTAATCGTCGTCGAAGGCTTCGAAGAGTCCGGCAATCTCCAGCTCAACTGCCAGATGGGCGTTGCGCCTCCGCTGAACAATCCTCTCCTGAAATACTTCGTTCCTGAAGGCAGTGGCGTGGTCCTTGACATGCCTGCAACAAATTGGAATCCCCTGCCCGACTGCCAGTGGCGATTGAACGGCGCGAACATTCCCGGAGCCACCGGCCCAACACTTACTCTCAGCAACTTCAACGCACTCGGCGTCGGCACCTACTCCGTCTTCGTCAGCAACTTCGTCAGCAGCACGATTCGCAATGTCGCTGCCGTATCGATGGTCGGCCCATTCACGGTGAATCACTGGTGGACGACCAACTCGGGTAAAGCTGGGTTCAGCCTCAGCGCAAGCAACTCCATGCCGTTTGTCCTTGAGACCAGCACAAATCTGAACAGCTCCTGGAGCCCGATTGCCACGAATCCCGATCCCTTCAAAATCCTCTTTTACACCAACGAAAATCCGCTCGCGACGCCCCAGCGCTTCTTCCGCGCTGCTCCCTGGCCGCCGCCCGGACCCTGACAGCCCTTCATCGTGATCCCGGCCCGACCAACATGGACGTGGTGCAATCTGCTCTGGCTCGCCTTGGCCCAGATCAGCCTACCTCCATCCTCCTCGGCGCAATCGCCAGCTGTCGCGGGGACCAAAACCAACCCGCCGCCCATCATCCTCACCGTCGAAGGCACCAACGTCTTCGTGCAACGATTCACCTCCAACGCGTGGGAGAAGGCTTACCCGAGCCAGGTCCTGGCCGCCAAGGATCGCGGCCGCACCGGCAGCCGCAGCCGCGCCAGCGTGCGCCTCTCCGACCTCAGCATCATGCGCATCGCGGAGCGGAGCGAATTTGAAATCCAGCCGCTGCCCGACAAAGAAGTCGAAGCCGAGTTCAGCTTGTTCCGCGGCCTCATGTATCTCCTGAACCGCGACCGCCCCGGCAAACATCGCTTCATCACACCCACCGCCACCGCCGCCACCCGCGGCACCGAGTTCACCCTCGAAGTCGAAGAAGCCACCGGCCGCACCACGCTCACCGTGCTCGAAGGCGAAGCCGAACTCAGCAACGCCTCCGGCTCCATCCGCATCAAGCCCGGCGAACAAGGGATCGCGTCGCTCGGACAGCCGCCAACCAAAACCGCCGTCGTCGAAACCTTCCGCGCCGTGCAATGGTGCCTGTACTACCCGGGCATTCTCGACCTCGACGAATTGCCGCTCACGCCCGCCGAACGCATCCGCCTCCAATCGTCGCTCGACTTCTATCGCTCCGGCGATTTGCTCCGCGCCGTCTCCGCGTTCCCCACCGAGCCGCCGCCCGCATCCGACGCGGAGAAAGTTTACGCGGCGGCACTCCTCCTCGCCGTTGGCCAGGCTGATCAGTCAGGTGATCTCCTGAATTCCCTCGCCCGACGCACCAGCGCCAACGCGATCCCTCATCGTCTCGCCGAGGCGCTTCGCGTCGTCATCCACACCGTCACGCGAAACGAAACGAATGCCCTTATTCCCTCCGCATCGTCCGGCCTCACCCCACAACTCGCCACCGAACTGCTCGCCAAATCCTACGCCGACCAGGCAAATCTTCGACTCGAAGATGCGCTGCTCTCCGCCCGCCTCGCCACCCGCAAATCACCCGAGTTCGCCTTCGCCTGGGCGCGCGTCGCTGAACTCGAATTCAGCCAGGGTCACATTCGCCTCGCGATGAACGCGCTCGACCGCAGCCTTTCGCTCGCCCCGAACAACGCCCAGGCCATCGCTCTGAAAGGATTCCTCCTCAGCGCACGGAACGAAATCCACGCCGCCATCTCTTACTTCGACCGCGCCATCGAACTCGACGGCGGACTTGGTAATGGTTGGCTGGGACGCGGCCTCTGCAAGATTCGGCTCGGCGACGCCGAAGCTGGCCGTTTCGATCTTCATGTCGCCGCCACCACTGAACCCCGACGCGCCCTGCTCCGAAGCTACCTCGGCAAAGCCTTCAGCAACGAAGGCGATCACCGCCACGCAGAAAAAGAGCTGCTGCTCGCGAAGGAAATCGACGCCGGCGACCCGACCCCCTGGCTTTACTCCGCACTGCTGCTCCAGCAACAGAACCGCATCAACGAAGGCATCCGCGACCTCGAACGCTCGCGCGAGCTGAACGACAATCGCGCCCTCTACCGTTCCCGCCTCCTGCTGGATCAAGATCGCGCTGTCAGCGGCGCGAACCTCGCGAACCTCTACCGCGACGCCGGCATGACCGAACTCAGCGCCCGCGAAGCCGGTCGCGCCGTCAACCTCGACTACGCCAACCATTCCGCCCACCGCTTCCTCGCCGACAGCTTCAACGCCCTTCGCGATCCCTCCGGTTTCAGCCAGCGCTACGAAAGCGCCTGGTTCACGGAATACCTGCTCGCAAACCTGCTCGCTCCAGTCGGCGCTGGAGGGCTGTCGCAGACTGTTTCCGAACAGGAATACTCAAAGTTTTTCGAGAGTGACCGCTTCGGCTTCGCCTCTGCATCGGCAATTGCCAGTCACGGCGCCTGGGGGCAGAAGGCCGTCCAATACGGGACGTGGGGGAATAGCAGCTATGCAGCAGAATTTTCATACCGAAATGATGACGGCTGGTACAAAAACAATGACCTAGAGCGTTATTCAGGCCTTATCGAGTTCAAACATCAGTTGTCACGAAGTGACCGCCTCTACTTACAAGCGAACTATTTCAGCAGCAAATACGGTGACCAAGCGGAACACTACTTCCGCAGCGAGGTCAACGAGGGCATTCGAAACACCGAACGCATCAAGCCATCGATCCTTGTCGGAATGGACCATGAATGGAACTCCGGGCATCACACGCTCCTCCTTCTAGGACGAGTCGACAGCGATCTGTCACTGAGAAATCCGGAGCAAACCCAATTGTTCTTCGATCGTGGGCTGGGAGGTTTAATCCGTGAAGTTTTGGATCACCGAACAACCAATCAATACGAACGAACGACTGAAAGCCTGTCAGCAGAGATTCAGCATATCGGTACAACCGGTGACCACAAGTGGGTGATTGGTGGCAGGATTCAGAGCGGTAAAATCGACTTGGACAGCCGCCAGACGAGCGGCGCGATCAATTTTGACGGAACTCTAATCCCCTCGTCATATACCAGTTCCGAAAACACATCGCCCAGCTTTGATGGACAATCGCTCTACATCTACGACTTCTGGAGTCTCTGGCCCACGCTGACCGCCGTCGCTGGAATGTCCTACGACTGGCTTAGCCGACCTGATAATTTTCGCTATGCTCCGGTTTCACGCGAACACGACCACGTCGAGCAAGCATCACCCAAAGGCGGAATAATCTGGACCCCCCGCAATGACACTGTAATCCGAGCCAGTTACTTCAAGAATTTGGGCGGAGTAAACTTGGATCAAGGCGTCCGAATCGAACCGTCCCAAATCGCAGGATTCAATCAATCCTATCGAAGCCTCCTGCCCGAATCCGCCGCTGGTGGTGGTGACGCCGCGAAGCTCGATGGCTGGAATGCCTCAATTGAAAACAAGTTCGGCACCAAAACTTTTCTCAGTATTTCAACTGAACTTCTCTCATCGCGACTCAACCGATCCGTCGGAGTCGTCAACTTCGGCGCGCTCAATCCATCCCCTCTCTACGGAAGCCAGACGCGCGAGAACATCGACTATCGTGAACGAAATCTGTTTGTGACACTGGATCAAATGGTGGGAGACGACTGGACTTTCGGCCTGCGCTACCGGCTCACCAAATCTGAGATTGAACGGACCTTCCCGGAGATTCCGGCGGCGGCAATTCTCCACAACGGCATTGAACGCACCTCGGACTTCGAATCCGTCCTCCACCAACTCCAGCTCTCCGCCCTCTACAATCATCCCTCCGGCTTTTTCGGACGCGGCTGGGGCATCTGGTCCGTGCAGAGCAATCAGGGCTACATGCCAGATCGCCCGGGCGACAACTTCTGGCACTTCAACGTCGAGGCTGGCTGGCGCTTCTTCCGCCGCCGCATGGAAGCCCGCGTTGCGCTGCTCAATCTCACGGACCAGAACTACCGTCTCAATCCGCTGAACCTCACCGCGGAACT
>JBDHQG010000160.1:0-8144 GCA_039806925.1 Limisphaerales bacterium | reverse complement strand
CTCCACCCACCAGCCTGTCATTCCGAAATCCTCCGAGCCGGTCAGCATCACCGCGCGCATCGTGCATGAAAACCCTGCGTGCGTGGCAGTGTCTCTCTTCTATCGCACGAACGTTGCCAGCCCGCCGCCTTTTATCTCCTCGCCGATGTTCTATGACGGCACGCACGGCGACGTCGCCCCTGCCTACGGCATCTACGTCATCGTTCTGCCCTCCATGCCGAATGACACGATCATTGAGTTCTACGTCCAGGCCACGGACAGCGGAGCGCGTTCACGGACGTGGCCCGCTCCGGCGCGCGGCGCGTCCGACCAGGGCGGCGGAAATCTGGGGCAGGTGGCCAATGCGATGTTCCAGGTGGATGACTCGCTGTACGCCGGCATCGAGCCGTTGTACAAACTCATCATCACGGCGGACGAAATCACGGCGCTCACCACCATCTTCAACAGCGCGGCCAACAGCGACGCGCAGGTAAATGCCACGTTCATCAGTGTTCAGGGGGATCAGGTCGAGCACCGCTATCTCGCCGGCATTCGCAACCGCGGTCACGGCAGCCGCTCGGGCAATCCGCACAACTACCGCATCAACCTGCCGGCGGCGACGCCGTGGAAGGATGTCACTGCGCTCAACATGAACGCGCGCACCGTGCCGGCGCAGGTCGTTGGCGCCGCGCTGGCGCAGAAGGCGGGCGTTGCCGGAAATAATTCCCACTTTGCGCAGATGCGGGTGAACAACGGCGCGGGGCCCGGCGGAACCCCGGCCAACAGCCTCTACGCGGCCAATGAAGACACCGGCAGCGCATGGGCCAGCCGCAGCTTTCCGGACAACGACGGCGGAAACATCTACGATGTGATCCGCGACATCTCTCCTCCCAATTTCAACTATCGCGGCGAGACGCCGTCCGCGTATCAAAACACCTATTTCAAAGGCAGCAATGGCAGCGAGAACGACTGGCGGGATTTGATGGGCATGTTGGAGGTGATGGGCGAAAACCAGACGGGCACCTTTACCACGGCCCGCGCCCGCGAGGTCATCAATGTCGAGCAGTGGCTTCGGCATCTCGCCGTGATGAGCCTGTTTGGCAACAATGAAACGGGGCTCAACACCGGCTACAACGACGACTATTCCCTCTACCGCGGGCAGAACGATCCCCGGTTCATCCTGGTTTACCACGATCTGGACACGGTTCTCGGTTTCGGGTCGCGGGCGAGTTCGGATGGCATCTTCAGCGCCACGTCCGGCGTCACGGGATCGGGCGCGGCCATGAATTTTTTCATGCACCATCCTGAGATCGAGCCGCTGTATTACCGCGCTCTTCAGGAGTTGATCGAGGGACCATTCTCCGCCCCCCAGTTCAACGCCACGGTGGACATGGTGTTCGCCGGTTTCCCGCAGCTTGCCTCCGCCGCCACGACCGTGAAGAACTACATGGCCGCCCGCCGCACCACGGTCATTCCGATCATCGAGGATCTGCTCCCTCCCCGGACCAATTCCCCCGTGGCGACCATTTCGGGCGAGCCCCGCAGCCCGACCTTCTCCACCGTGGCCGTGCTGACGATTGGCGGGGCCGACATCACGCACTTCAAATACAAGCTGAACAACGGGGCCTACAGCGGTGAGTTCCCCGTCACGACCCCGCTCCGGTTCAACTCCCTCCCCAACGGCTCGACCAACACCCTCTACATTGTGGGCCGCAACTCCGGCGGCATCTATCAATCCACCGCCACGCCCACCGTCTCCAAAACCTGGATCGTGAACACCGCCACGCCCACCGTGCGGCTGAGCGAGGTGCTGGCCCGCAACGAATCCGCGTTCAATCACGCCGGCACGTTTCCCGACGCCGTGGAACTCTTCAACGAGGGCGCGGCCCCGGTGGATCTTTCCGGCATGGGCCTCACGGATGATCCCGCCGAGCCGTACAAATTTACCTTCCCCGCCGGCACTCAGATCAACGAGGGGACATACATGACGCTCTTGGCCAATGTGGCGGACGGCACGCCGGGGTTGCACCTGGGATTTTCGCTGGGCGCGACTGGCGACGCGGTCCACCTCTTCCAACGCGCCAGCAATGGCGGCGCGCTGCTGGACTCGGTGACGTTCGGTCACCAGCTTCCCAATTATTCCATCAGCCGGGTGAGCACGAATGGTGACTGGACCCTGAGTCAGCCGACGCTCGGCGCGGCGAACGTGCCGCAGGCGCTCATTGGCAGCGCGGGGCTGCGCATCAATGAATTTTTCGCGAACAGCCAGCCGCCGTCCACGGAGGATTTCGTGGAGCTGTTCAACCCCGGCGCACTGCCGGTCGCGCTCGGCGGACTGTACCTCACGGACTCGCCGCTGGGCCGGGTGAAGCAGCATCGCATCCCGGACCAGAGCTTCATCGGCGCGGGCGGCTTCGCCGTGTTCATCGCGGACGAGCAGGGCGGGGCGGACCACCTGAATTTCCGACTGACGTCCGACGTGGGCAGCCTTGCGCTGGCGGACTACCGGGAAACCTTCATCGACTGCATCAGCTATGGTCCGCAACGGGCCGGCGTGTCAATGGGGCGCTGTCCGGACGGCGGCTTGACGAACGTGACGATGGGCATTCGCACGCCGGGCGCGGCGAATTACTGCCCCGGCCCGCCACCGACCGCGCCGCCGCCGGTGTTCATCAACCTCGTGCCGCTCGCGGCGACGTGGCGTTACCTTCAAGGTGGCAACTTGGACGGCGTGAACTGGCAGTCTCCGTCCTATGACGATTCCACCTGGCCCAGCGGCCAGGCTCTCCTCGGAGTGGGTGGCGCCACGCCTGAGCCGGTGCTGACGCCGCTGGTTTCCAGTGCGGCAAACATCACCTATTACTTCCGCTCCACTTTTAATGTCCCGGCGAACTTCACTGCGACCAGCCTGCAATTCTCCAACCTGGTCGATGACGGCGCGGTCTTCTATCTCAACGGGCGTGAAGTGGCGCGTTACAACATGCCCTCGGGGAACATCTCAAACACCACGCCGCCTTCACAGGGCTTTGGCGGCCCGCCTTCCTGGACCGGCCCCATCGTGATTTCGCTGACCAACCTCATTCCCGGAAGCGTGAACACCGTCGCGGTCGAGGTGCATAACGCGAGTCCGTTCGGCGACGTGTTCATGGGCACGCGCCTCGACGGCGTCATCGTCACCAACATCGTCGCCGTGGGCGGATTGGTCATCAACGAAGTGCTCGCGGACAACGCCACGAGCCTGACGGTCGACGGCCGCACGCCGGACTGGATCGAGCTCTACAATCCCACGGCGAACTCGGTCGATATCGGCGGCATGAGCCTGAACGACCAGGCGAACAACAACCCGCCACGCTGGGTTTTCCCCGCCGGCTCGATTGTTCCGGCGCGCGGTTACCTGGTGATTTACGCGGACGCCGACCTGCCGGTGTCCTCGACGAACACCGGCTTCGGTCTGAAAGCAAATGGCGGCGAGGTCTATCTCTTCAACAAGGCGCCCGCGACCAACGAGATCGTGGATCGCATCGCCTACGGCATCCAGGTGCCCGATCTTTCCATCGGCCGCGTGCCGGTCGGCAGCACGAATCTCATGCTGACTTTGCCCACGCCGGGCGCGACGAACGTGGCCTCCGTGCTCGGCTCCCCCGCCCAGCTGCGCGTCAACGAATGGATGGCCGATCCGCCGAGCGGCGAGGATTGGTTCGAGGTGTTCAACGCGGACACGCGCCCCGTCGCCCTCGGCGGGCTGAGGCTGACGGATACGTTTGGCGATCCGGATTCATATCGCATTCCCGACCTCTCGTTCATCGGCGTCGGCTCGAATGCCTTCGTGCGTTTCGAGGCGGACAACCCGTCCACGCCGGCGGGGCCGGAGCATGTGAACTTCAAGCTCGGCCGGGAGGGCGACTCCATTTTCCTGCTCGCGGCCAACAACGGCACGCAGCTCGACGCGGTGTCGTTCGGCGCGCAACTCGCCGGCGTCTCGCAGGGACGCCTGCCGGACGGCGGGGCGACGATTGTGTTCTTCCCGGAAACGCCGACGCCCAAGGACGCGAACTTCCTGCCGCTGACCAACGTGGTGATCAACGAGGTGCTTGCGCACACGGACCTGCCGCTGGAGGACGCCATCGAGCTGCGCAACATGACGGCGCAATCCATCGACATCAGCGGCTGGTGGCTCAGCGACGCCAATGACACGCCGCGGAAATATCAGATTCCGGCGAGCACAATCCTGCCGGCGGGCGGGTTCAAGGTTTTCTACGAAGCGCAGTTCAACAACGCGGACACGGGCATTCCCTTCTCGCTGAACTCGGCCCGGGGCGACGAGGTGCATCTCTCGCAGACGACCGGGAACGGCTTGCTCACCGGCTATCGCGCCGTGGCGGATTTTGGCCCCTCGGCCAACGGCGTTTCCTTCGGCCGATATGTGAACACGATTGGCGACGTGGATTACGCGCCGCTGGGCGCGCTGAGCTTCGGCACCGACGTCACGGCGCAGAGCCCGACGAATCAAATCACGCTCTTCCGCACGGGCGCTGGCGCGGCGAACGCGTATCCGAAGGTCGGACCGATCATCATCAGCGAGGTCATGTATCACCCGCCGGACGTCGGGACCAACGACAACACCGTCGAGGAATTCATCGAGCTGCGGAACACCGGCGCGGGCACGGTGGCGTTGTATGACCCGGCGTATCCGACGAACGGCTGGAGGCTGCGCGACGCGGTGGATTTTCACTTCAACAACTCGCACAGCATTCCCGCCGGCGGCAGCATGATTCTCGTAAGCTTCGATCCCGCGACGAACGCGGCGGCGCTCGCGCAGTTCCGGGCGAAGTACGGCACGAACCTGTTCCTCGTCGGGCCGTACTCCGGCAAGCTGGACAACAGCACGGAGAGCGTGGAACTCGCGCGGCCGGATGCGCCGCAGACCCTCGGCAACGACGCCGGGCTGGTTCCCTATCTGCTCGTGGACAAGGTCGTTTACCAGGATCGCGGCGCGTGGCCGACCAACGCGGACGGGCACGGCATGTCGCTTCAACGCATCAGCGCGACGGGCTATGGCAACGAGCCGACGAACTGGATGGCCGCCGCGCCTGCGCCGGATGCGGTGCAGCCTGGCGATCAGGATTCGGATGGCGACGGCATGGCGGACAGCTGGGAGGACTTGTACGGCTTCGACAAGAACAGCGCCGCCGATGCCGCCCTGGACTTCGACGGCGACGGCATGACGAATCGCGAGGAGTATATCGCTGGCACGCATCCCAAGCAGGCCGGCAGCGCGCTGGTGCTTTCAGCCACGAAAAACGTCGCGGTGACGGAGCTGCGTTTCAACGCCGTGGCCGGGAAGAGCTACACGATTCTGTTCAGTCCCGCCTTGAACACGCCCATTGCCTGGCAGCGTCTGATGGATGTGCCGGCCCAGGGTGCCAGCCAGACGATCATGGTGCCGGATGGCTCGGTGGCGTCCGGCAGCCAGCGGTTTTACCGCATCGTGACTCCCGCTGTGCCTTGAGATCTGCCGGCTGTTTTTCAAAGAAAGCCCAATCATGAAGCTAATAAACTCTGTCCCGGTCCTTTGCGGACTGATGCTCGCGGTGGCCGCCCAGGCCCAGGTGTTGACGGTCCGAGTCGGTGCGCCGCCGCCCGCGCCCACCCTCCTGGTGAACACGAACGATGTGTGGAGCTACCGCAAGGGAACGTCGGAGCCGCAGGCCGACTGGCGCACGGTGGCAGACGGCGGGCTCGATACGACATGGCTGGCGGGGCCGGGTGGATTTGGTTTCGGCGACAGCGATGACGCCACGGTGCTTGACGACATGCTGAACGGCTACACGACGGTGTACATCCGGAAGACGTTCGAGATTCCCGCCGGCATGGACCCGTCGCGCCGGGTGATTCTGACGATGGATTGGGACGACGGCTTTGTGGCGTACCTCGATGGCGTGGAGTTGCGCCGCTCGCCGAACGTCGCGGTGGCGAATCCGTTGTTTGACTCCGTGAGCGTGGCCAATCAAAACCACGAGGCCCACGGCGGCGGCGGCACAGCACCGACTTCCTATGACCTCGGCAATGTGGGGACGCTGCTCCCGGCGGGAACGCATGTGCTCTCGGTCATCGGCTTGAACGCCGGCGCGTCCAGCTCGGATTTTTCGCTCATCGCCAGCCTGCATCTGGAGGGCGGCGCATCGGTCGCGGGAGGCGGCGCGTTGTTCGCCATTGTGGATGGTGCGACGGTGCAGGTCGGCGGCACGAACACCATCGCCGGCGCGACGCGCGTGATGGTGGACGGCGAGGAGGCGGCGTTCAATCCGTTCACGGGCGAATGGTCCCGCACCCACGCGCTCCGGCCCGGCTTGAACGAGCTGTTCGTCGCCGCGCTGGATGACTCCGGCGCGTTGCTCGCGGCGACGAACCGTTCCGTGCTGCGCGAGACGACGTCTGTTCCGGTCACCGGCGTATTGTCCGGCAACAACGTGTGGGATGGCGCCAATGGAACGTATCACGTGGCGGGCGCGGTCATCGTTCCCGATGGCGCGAGCCTGGTGATCACCAACGGCGCGGTCGTTCTCTTTGCCACGGGCGCTTCGCTTCGTGCCACGACCAACGGTGCCATCCACGCCACCGGCACGGAGGAGCAACCCGTCCTGTTCGCGCCTGCCGATGGCGCGACGCCGTGGGGCGATGTCGGCGCGTTTGGCGCCAACGCCACGCTGCGCTTGAAGCACGCCGAGGTGGTCGCCGGGCAGGTTCGCCCGGTGAACGGCGGCACGGTGACGGTTGAAGATTCCGTGGTGCGCGATCATGTGGCCGGCGTGGAGATGATTTCCGGCGACAACGGCGGCGGACTGGTCATGACGCGCACGCACGCGCTGCGTTTCGGCGAGATGGACGCATCGGAGACGCCCGTGATGATTTCCGGCTGCCTGCTGGAGCGCTTCGCCGTGGACGGACTCGACGTCAAGGGAACGAACGTCTCCCTCGCCATCACGCGCAGCACGTTGCGCTACGGCGATCCGTCGAACGGCAACGCGGACGCAATCGACTTCGGGCCGGGGCCGGGATTTGTGTCGCGCTCCCTCATTCATGATTTCCCGGACAAGGGCATCTCGCTGGGCGGCGCGCCCGGCACGGTGGTCACGGAGACGCTTATCTACAACTGCGGATTCGGCATCGCGGTGGCGTCGTCCACCAACTGCGTGATGGGAAACACCACCATCTCGGGCTGCTCCACGGGCCTGTTTTTCCGCACCACTGGTCCGGTGCTCTCGGATCTCGCCGGGACGAACAGCATCATCTGGGGAAACAACTTCAACACCATCCTCACGGGCGACTCGACGCTGACGCTCGGGTGCAGCGACATCCAGGGCGGGTTCGCGGGCGCGGGCAACATCGCGGACGATCCGCTCTTCGTGAACGCCGCCGCGGGGGATTACCGGCTCTCGGCGGCCTCACCGGCGTTGAATGCCTGCGGCTCGGGGCTGCGAATGGGACCGTCGTCCGCCGAGGCGGATTTTCTCGGCGGCATTCCTTCGGCTCCGTTCAACCTGGCGGCCATCACTGCCGGGACAGGACCGGTTCAACTCGTCTGGCAGGAGGATGCTGACAACGAGACGGGATTTGAGATTCAGCGTTCCACGGACGGCGTGGCGTGGAGCGCGTTCGCCACGGCTGGCGCGAATGCGCTGGGTGTCACGGATGCGACGGCGGAGATCGATCAACGCCACTATTATCGGGCGCGTTCGGTGAACTCGGTCGGCGTCTCGCGTTATTCGAACGTGGCCTCGGCCATCCGGCGTGATCCGGTGATCTTTGTGGGCGGCGTGTTGCCGGGGGACACGACCTGGTCGCCCGCAATGGGCTCGATCACCGTCCTGTCCAATCTCATCGTGCCATCAGGCGTCACGCTGACCATTCAGGCGGGCACCGTGGTGAAGCTGACCAACAATGTTTCCATCATCGCCGCCGGCGGCAGCATCAACATCGCGGGCACGGCGGAGAACAAGGTGCATCTGCAGCCGCTGGTGGACACGAACCTCTGGGGCCAGCTCTCCGGGCAGTTCGGCGGCAACCTCACCATCCGCCATGCGGACATTGGCTACGGCCAGGTGACTGTCTACAGCAACGCCGTCGGATTGATCGAGGACATGTTCATTCACGATTACCGTCGC
>JBDHQG010000159.1:0-8164 GCA_039806925.1 Limisphaerales bacterium | reverse complement strand
CCGATGTTGCAGGCGTTGTTGGGCGAAACGGCGCTGCGTGGCCCGGCCCTGCGGGCGCTGGGCGGTTACAACGACGCGAAGACACCGGATGCGATTCTCGCCGTGTATTCGCAGCTCGATGCCGCGCAAAGGCGCGATGCGTTGAGCACGCTGGTTTCGCGCCCGGCTTTTGCGAAGCCGCTCTTGAGCGCAGTGGAAGCGAGCAAGGTGGCGAAGACCGATCTCACGGCGGATGTGATGCGGCAGCTGCGCGGCTTGAAGGATGACGGCGTGAAGCAGCAGCTGACGACGCTGTTTGGCACGTTCCGCGAGAGCAGCGCGGACAAGAAGGCGGAGATGGAGAAGTATCGGCGCATTTACGGCGCGGGCGGCTCACAGCCGGGCAATGCCTCGGCGGGACGGGTGGTTTACAACAAGGTGTGCGCGCAGTGCCACACGCTGTTCGATGCCGGTGGCAAGGTGGGGCCGGATATCACGGGCGCGAACCGGACGGATCTGGCTTACCTGCTCGAGACGGTTGTGGATCCGAACGCGGTGATCCCAAACGAGTATCGCACGAGCGAGATCGAAACGAAGGATGGCCGCAGCCTGACGGGCGTGGTGAAGATCATGGGCGACAAGTCGATCCTGCTGCAGACGGCGAACGAGCTGGTGACGATTCCGCGCGAGGAGATCGCCAGCCAGCGCCAGACCGAGCTTTCGATGATGCCGGAAGGTTTGCTGGCGTCGCTGACTGATCAGGAAGTGCGCGACCTTATCTATTACCTCAGCCGCTCGGGCCAGGTGCCGTTGCCGGCCGGCGCGGCCAAGTAATCCCTCATGCCTTTCGTGCTTTTATGAAGTCATCGTTCACATCGCTCGCTGTTGTCGCGTCTCTGTTCGTCGCCGTCACCGTTTTGGCGGAGCCGAAGACCGAGGTGGCCGGTGCCCTCAAGAAGCTCGAACAGCAACCGGGCTACAGCTGGTCTTACACGCCGAAGGTCGTCGGAAGCGAGTCTGCCGCCCGCGGGCAGGCGCCGCTGACCGGGAAGGCGGACAAGGATGGCTACGCGGTGGTGCGCGGCGAGATGGGCGACATCTCCGTCGAGATCGGGATCAAGGGCGAGAAGATGATCGTGAACTACACGGGGGAATGGCTTTCGACGGCGGAGATTGGCGAGAACAATCGCACGGTGCAGCGGCTGCGGTTGATTAAGCGTCCGACGGACGAGGCGGCAATGCTCCTGAGCAAGGCCGGCGGGCTGAAGAAGGAGGCCGACGGCAGCTACGCGGGCGCGCTGGATGCGGCGTGGGCGAAGGAGACATTCGGGCTGCTGGGGCGGCGCGCGGCGGCATCGCCGTCGGCGGAGGGCGCGGTCAGGTTCTGGCTGAGGGATGGGATGCTTTCGAAGTACGAGTTTGTCGTGAAGGGGAAGATTGTCGCGGGCGAGGACAAACAGGAGGTGGAGGTCAGCCGGACAGCAACGGTTGAGATCAAGGAGGTGGGCACCGCCACGGTCTCGCTGCCGGACGAGGCGAAGAAGAAGTTGCAGTAGCGAAGGCGCTACGCGGCGGCGGATCGGTTGCGAAGATGCAGCGGCACGGCGCACGCGCCGACGGGGAGGGTGAACCAGAAGGTGGATCCCTTTCCCGGCTCGCTCGAACAGCCAATCTCCCCGCCCATCAAGTTCACCAGACGCTTGCACAGCGCGAGGCCGAGGCCGATACCGCCGTGCTTCCGCGAGGCCGAGGAGTCACCCTGGGAAAATTCCTGGAACAGCGATGCCTTCTTTTCCGGCGGGATGCCGGCGCCGGTGTCGGTCACGCTGAAACAAACGTAATCGAACGCGACGCCCGGCGGGCAGGCCTCTCCGGGCGCCACATCGCAGGCGTGATCCGTGACGCGCACCTCGATAATCACCGAGCCCGTCTCCGTGAATTTGATCGCGTTGTCCACCAGGTTCATCAGCACCTGGCGCACGCGCCCGGCGTCGCTGACGAGCTGGCCCGGCAGGTCCGGGGCCACGCGCATCTGGATGGCGAGGTTCTTGTCCCGCGCGCGTCCTGAGAGCATCCCGACGACTTTCTGGACGGCTTCGCGCGGATCGTAGGGCACGACTTCCATGCCGAGTTCCTCGCCTTCGAGCATGGAGAAGTCGAGGATGTTGTCCACCAGGCCCAGCAGCGATTCGCCGGAGCTGCGGATGATTTGCGCGCACTCGGCCTGGTCGTCATCAAGGGACGTGGAGAGGAGCACGTTGGCCATGCCGACGACGCCGTTCATCGGCGTGCGCAGTTCATGGCTCATCGTCGCGAGGAATTCGCTCTTGGCGCGGTTGGCGGCTTCGGCGGCGCGCCGGGCCTGTTTCGCCTCGGCTTCTGAACGGCGGCGCTCGATGACTTCTCCTTCGAGCCTCCTGTTCGAGGCGTCCAGCTGCAGGGTGCGCTCGGTGACTTTGGCTTCGAGCTCCGTGTTCAGCTGCTCGATCCTGCGCCGGAACTGCTCGATGCGTGCCTGAAGCTGGCGGAAGCCGAGGCCGGCGATCAGTGACAACGCCAGCGCGACGCCGGTTCCCGTCCATGCCGCTGTTCGCATCGCGGAGAGGCGCTGGACGTAACTGGCGGCGTCGAGATCCACGCCGACGACTCTGGCAAGCCGCCCGTCGGCATCGAAGAAGGGCGCGTACCCGCTGATGAACGTGCCCCACGCGTCCTTGTACGGTTGCGAATCCGCGCCGGCCTTTCCGCTTTCGAGAACCTTGATGAGCTCCGGGCTGGGCTCATCGTAAACCTGCATGATGTGGGACTTGTCATCCGTGCCGTCGCGGTCGGCGTCGCCCGCGGGCGTCGGATCGAGGATGAAATGAACCTGGTTTGAAACCGTCACGCAGGTGTAGATGAACTTGATGTCCCCCGCGGCGCGGCGGATGCGTTCGAGCGGTTGAATCGCCTTCTGATACGCCGCGCCGGCCTCCTGTTCCGGCGTCCGGAACTGGCGGTGGCCTTCGGCGTCGATGACGACGGCGGCGGTTTCAGCCGTGCGGATGAGGTTTTCGCGGAGCTCGGACTGCAACGCCTTTCGCGAAAGCTGGTAGAGGATGCTGCCGCTGACGAGCGCGGTGACAAGCGTCATGACGCCCGCGAGGACTCCGGCCCTCCACGGCTTGGTGGCCGCCGCGGCAGCCTGCGCCGGGGCCGTCCGGTTATCGGGCTGGCTCGTCTGAGACATGGTTCAATTGAGGCAATGCCGCCAGGCTGCGTCTGCGCCCGCGTATCGCCCTCCACTGAATCGGACGAAATTCTTCCGGCATTAGAGCGTATCCAATAAAGACGTGGCGCAGGTTTCCAAACTTGCGGTGTCGCCGATTTCCAAATCGTCGGCGCGGCTTCGGCGCTTGGAGGCAGGCGGATTTGGAAACCCGCGATACAGCAGACTGGGAAGTCTGCGCTACATCCAAAATGGAACCGCATTAGCCAGGCGGGCGATGAAATGAGTTGGGCGTGTTGCCCCCGCCTTTTTCCGAACTGCGCATGATACAAAAAAGGCAGGCCGCAAAGCCTGCCTGAAATGATGGAGCGCGAAATGTCCCGCCGGGCTATTCCTTCGGCAGTTCCTTGATGCGCATGTTGCGGAACCACACGGTGCCGTGATCGCCTTGCAGGAAGATCGGGCCGGGCTCGGTCACCTTGGCGTCGATCTCGGAGCCGGTGGCCTTGTTGCACTCCACGTTGTCGTGAATCTTTTTCCCGTTGAGGATCACGGTGATCTTGTTGCCGATGATGGTGGCCTCGGCGGTCTGCCATTCACCGCCGGGCCTGGAGGCGAATTCGCTCGGCGCGGTGTGATTGTAGATCGCGCCGTTGCCGCCCTTGGCGGTCTTGCCGGCCTTGAAGTCGCCGAGGATTTGGATCTCGTGGCGGCCGCGGAGGTAGAAGCCGCTGTTCGAGCCATCCGGCACCTGGAATTCGTAGCGCACGGTGAAGTTCCAGAACTTCTTGTCGGTGACGAGATCGGTGCCGTGCTCGCCCTTGTTGACGGTGTTCTTCAACACGCCGCCGTCGATGGACCAGCTGTTGTGGCCGTCCTTGCGGCGCAGATGCCAGCCCGAAGTGTCCTTGCCGTTGAAGAGCGGAACGAAGCCGGAATCATCGGCCGCGAAGGCAAACGTGGCGCTGAGCGCGAGCACGGTGAGGAGGGAGGGAATGCGTTTCATGAGGGGATGGGTTGGTTGTTGCGATTTACTTCACCAGCGGAATGGCATCGCCGGGGACGAGGCCGAGTGACCACTTGATGCCGCCGAGAATGTGTTCCTGGTAGGCCTTGTTTTCCCAGACGTCCTCGCGATGGCCGAGGGAGGTGTAGAACACCTTGCCGGCGCCGTATTCCTTGCACCACGAGATCGGGAAGTGGCCGGCCTCCTTCTTCTTGTTTGGATGTTTGTCGAGCGAGAGGAGGTCGCGCACCTTGGTGCGGTCGTAATTCTTCAGGAGGTAAATCTCCTCCTTCTCGATGCAGTAGGACTCGCCGAGATGTTTCACCGCCGGATGCCTGGAATCCTGCACGAGGCATTCCACGCCCACCTGCGCGCCGTGCGTGAGAAACTCGCCGCCGAGCATTTCGATGTAGGGATCGACCGTGTCGTTTTTGCCGTGGAACGTGTCGCTGGCCGAGTGCATGCCGGCGAAGCCCTTGCCGCCCTTGATGGCCTCAAGGAACGCCGGCTTGTCCGCGAGCGGGAGATCCAGCGTCGTGTTCGCGAAGATGAACCCGTCGTACGTCTTGAGCTTCTCCGGCGTCGATTTGGCCATCAGATCGGCGTCCGTCGCGGCGACATCCACGGTGAAGGCCTTGGACTTCTCGCCCAGTTCGGTGATGACCTTGGTGGCCGTGGGAATCGAGCTGTGGCGGAACCCCTTCGTGACCGTGACGAGGAGAATCTTCTTCGGCTGATCCGCGGCGTGAACGGCGGTGAAGGCGCCCAGCGTCAGGAGCAGGGCAAGGGATTTCGCGAGTGAGGGGAGAATGCGTGCTTTCATGAGTTCGTAGTGTTCCACACAGACTGAACGGCGCGGAAGGAAATTCAATGTCGCTGTGACGGGGAGCGCCGGTGGCAACCGTGGGCTGCAACGAAGGCGCCGGGTTGTGGAGGGCCAAATCGAGGAAAACCGGATTCCAGAGTTGAAAAAGCGGTCATGGCATGGGATAAACTTTCCGAAATAATCCAAGTCAGGTCTTAACACTATGCAAACAAGGAAAACACTGGGGAAGAGCCGCTGCGTTCTGGGCAGCTTGCTCATCATCGCTGTCACGCTCGGAATGCTGGGAACATCGCGGGCGAAGGCCCAGGAGATCACCTCCCTCATCGAGTTCACGAATGTCTGGAAGTACGATCGCTCCGGACTGGAACTGGGCTCGGCCTGGCGGACGAACGATTTTGATGATTCCGCGTGGCCGTCGGGACCGGGGTTGTTGGGATTGGTCGGGTCGCTGGACCCGTACTTGGCCCACGCGCCATTTGGTTTCGGGACGGTCTTCCCATCGCCGCTGTCTCAGACGGTTACGACCTACTACTTCCGGACGACATTCGATTTCCCGTACGTCACTAATCAGGTCCAGCTGTTCACGACGAATCTGGTGGACGACGGTTGCGCCATTTGGCTGAACGGGCAGCTTGTGGGCAAGGTAAATATGCCGTCCATGTTTAACGCAGCTACATTCGCCGGGAGCTCGGTCCAGGATGGTTCGCTGGCCGTTCTGGAGCTGACCAATTATTTGCGCGCGGGAATTAATCAGCTCGCCGTGGAGGTTCACCAAGGCTCTCCCACGAGTTCGGATGTTGCCTACGGGATGAAGCTCATTGCGTCACGCCCTTCGCCACTCGTCATCACCAACCAGCCCAAGAGCCAGACGGTGATTGCCGGAGAACTGGTTGTGTTTCGCGTGGATGTGGAGGGCGGAGTGCTTGGCTACCGTTGGCAGAGGGACGGGGCGAACCTTAGCTCGACCAGCAACACATTGGTGATCCCGAATGCACAGCTCCAGAATGTCGGCAACTATCGCGTCATTTGCACCGGGCCCTTTAACTCCGTCACCAGCAGCGTGGCCACTCTGACCGTTTTCGCGGATTTGGTTGGCCCCCTCGTTTACAATGCAATCGAAGACAACGGTTTCGGACCAGATCGAATCAATGTATTCTTTTCCGAAATATTGAGCCCACTCACTGCACGTTTACCTGCGAACTATTCTCTAAAGCGCCAAGGATCTGACCGCAGTATATCACTCGAAAACCTCCTCTACTCTTCTGCACTGGGTGCGTTGTTGTTTGTAGACCCATCGGATCCAGACTGGCTGCCGGATGCCGAATACGTGCTCACCATCAACAACGTCACGGATGTTCGCGGAAACGCCATCAGTCCGAACACGCAAGTTCCTGTCCGCCGAGCGTGGCGAACCAACATCGTGGACTCGACGGCTATTTGGAGCTGGCACGCCCGTTACTCCGCGGACCCGGGAATCTATCAGCAACCGTGGTCAACGCCGGGATACGTCGAAGACCCGCAATTCTGGTTCAGTGGTGTCGGCCCGTTCTGCGGCGGCGCAGTCGGCCAGCCTCCCTGTGGCGCGGATTGCGAAAGCACCATCGACTACCAGCTTTCGCCCACGCTCTTCCGCACAACCTTTCTGTGGCCCGGTAATCTCGGGACCAATGGCCTGCTGATTGTCAGCGGTGCCGCGGATGACGGATTGATTCTTTACCTGAATGGTAATCAAATCTGGCGCACCAACTTTACCGGCATCACGGACCCGCTCACCGTCGTGAATTACGCCATGAGCGAGCTCCCGTCCGCCCTGTGTTTTTCTGGTTTGGCCATTCCAGTGACAGGCTTGCTTCCGGGAACCAACTGCCTGGCGGCCGCCGTGCTTCAACCGCGCACCTCCACGACGTTCGAGTCCGCCTTTTCGCTCACGGCGGTCGCCCAAGCGTATGTCGCCAAGCCTCTGCCCGTCGACAACACGCCGCCCACCCTGCGCGTCGAATCCCTGCCGAACAATGCCGCCCGGATTTCGTGGGAGGGCAACGGCTTCGCCCTCGAATACGTCACGAACCTGACGGAGAACATGGCGAGCTATCCCGCCGGCCCGTGGATACAAGCGCCCGGCATGTCGAACCCCTACACGAACCGCCCGCCGTCGCCGTCGAGGATCTTCCGACTGAAGAAATAGGCGGATGGCCCCGGAATCTCGGAACATCCCTGAGCCGGGACGATGCGGTTGAGTTCCGGGTGGAACGGGCCACCGGCCCGTTCTGTCGGGCGACCCGCCCGACAGCCGTGCGCACGACGCGCGTACTGATTGATGAACGACTGCCGTGCGTTCGGCTCGGCGGCAGGTTGCCCCCGAGAACGGGCGGGTCGCCCGTTCCCCCCAGACCAACTGCATGGTTCCGGCTTAGCCGGAACGATGCCGTAGAAAATCGCGTAATGCGGTCTGCCGCGCCGGTAGGACAGCGCTTCCAGCCTGTCCTGAAGTTCTCCAACGCAAACACCAAACGGTTTGGCTCAGCGAACCATCCTTGTCCATCGCCCGCCGCTTTGCAGGGCGGGACAGGCAGGATGCCTGTCCTACTTCCAACAGCATGGTTCCGGCTAAGAGCCTGTCTGAGCATGATTCGACCAGAATGATGCGACTTGTGAGTTGAACCTTCGGGGCGTTCGTGGGTAGGATGTGACGCTTTCCACATCAGGCAGTAACTCTATGAACACAAGGAGACGATTCGTTCCTCCGCACCGTGCGTCGCGGACTCTGGCGCTTACCGGGGCGCTGCGCGCGGTCTTTCAGAAACATTACGCATCATTTCAACCAATGAGTTTCCCATTTCTGGACACACCGTTGCGATTTCATTCGCTGGGTGCGCCATTTTGTTCACCCGGCGGGGCATTTCAGAAACTCAGTGCGCCATTTCAGAAGCTGTGCGGGGCATTTTTCCTCATTATCACGCAGCGACGACCTTTCATGTGTCCTATCTTTGGAAAGTGTCCTGGTTTTAGCCAGAGGGAGAAATTCCTTGCCTCAACATCAAATCTCCGATAGCTCTTGGCCTGTCGGGAAAAAACACCATGTAACCAAAAACCAACCATTCACTTTGCGTAGCTTTGGCTACGGTCTCATCTGAAAACCGGCAGT
>JBDHQG010000158.1:0-8172 GCA_039806925.1 Limisphaerales bacterium | reverse complement strand
GCCGCGCAGAAACGTCTCGCGAAGGAACTCACCACGCTCGTCCACGGCGAACAGGCCACGCTCGATGCGCAACGCGCGAGCGAGATACTTTTCGGCGGCGGTTTGGAAGGCATCAGCGAGGCGCTCTTCAACGACGTTGCGGGTGAAGTTCCAACCAAGGACATCGAGAAAGCGAAGCTCGAAGGCCCGGGCCTGCCGCTGGTCGAACTGCTCGTTCACGCCGGACTCTGTCCGAGCAAAGGCCAGGCGCGAAAGGATGTCGAAGGCGGCGGCGTGTCCGTGAACAACATCCGCGAGGCGAACTTCCAGCGCACGATCACGACGAACGACCTGCTCTTCGGCAAGCACCTCCTCCTGCGCAAGGGCAAGCGCAACTACGCCGTCGTGACGGCGAAGTGAAACTGGACCGCGAGCCGTCCCGGCTCGCAGCGCATCGCCACGCCGGTGGTCTTGGAAACTTCCACGCTCCTCGCACTGTCCGCCCGCTGCGACCGGGGACCGGTCGCGGTCCGCTCACCTCATGGCGATTTTCCGCCGGATCGTTTCCTCGATGATGTCCGCCGCGCGTTCGTGGCAACTGTAGAGATCTTCCCTCGCCGCGTAGGCAAGGCCGTTCACCCGCCATGCGGCAGCTTTCTCCGAGGTCAGCATCTCTGCGAGCGCACGGTTGCACGCCTCCTGATCGAACGGCGACTTCAACACGATGCCAGCCGTGGCTTTGGTGATGTGCGGTGAGAACCCGCAGACATCCGTGGCGAGGACGGGCAGTCCGTTGGTGATGGCTTCGACAAGGATGGTACCGGTGTTCTCGCTGTAGGCCGGATGAATCAGGGCGTCCGCGGCCAGCATCCAGTCCGGCACATCGTGACGCCCACCGAGGAAGTGGACTCGCGTACCGACGCCCAACGCGCGCGCCTGTTTGACGAAGGCGTCGGGCTTGTTCTGGCCGATCACGATCAACCGGACGTTGTGGCTGATGGCCGGGGGCAATGCGGCGAGGGCGTTGATCGCGCGATCAAGTCCCTTGATTCGGAAACCGGAGCCGACGAACAGCATCAACTTCTCGTCCTCGGGCCAATGATTCTCTGCGCGCAGGCGAAGGCGTATGGCATGTCGATCGCTCTCGGAGAATGTGCGACGCACCACGCCCGGCGGAAGAACGTGCAGGCGCTCGCGTTCCGTCTGGTAGAATTGCTCATATACGGGAGCCTCGCTTTCCTTGAGCAGGAGAATCTGGGTGGAGCGGCCGCGAGCAAAGACCGCCTGCTCCAGCCCGGCGAAGTGTTTGAAGCGCGGCAGCCAGCGGTGCCACGAGGGTTTGAGGCGCTTGATCTTTGCGAGGTAGCACGGGTCGGCGCTGTAATAAACATCCAGCCCGGGCATCTTGTTGAAGCCGATGACTCCGTCGAAACCGCGCCGGGGAACTTCCTCACTGACTTGTTGGAGGAACACGCGGTTGCGGCCGGTGTTGGTGTGGCCGTGAGTTCCGAACAATTCGACGTTGATCTCCGCAGGACGTTCGCCCTGCCAGGTGCGCGCGAGGGCGGTTACGTCATGTCCACGCTGGACGCACAGCCGGGCGATCTTCAAGCAGTCTCGCTGGAGTCCGCCGAACGGAAAGTAGTCAAAGAGAATGAAACCCAGCTTCATTGACGGGCCCGGCAGGAGGGTGTTTTCGGGAGGTTCACGACGGGTGGGTTGGGCTGTGCGGCGTCAGTGTGCGAGTCGTTCCTGGATGGAAGCCTTGTGTTCCAGATGGTGGCGAAAACGCTGCTGCAATTCCGGAATGTTGGAGAGCGAAAGGTCTGCCAGCAACGCATCGAACCATTCCGTGACCATGTCCCGCGGCACGAGGTTCCAATGGGTCGTCAGGCACCAGGCGAAATAGCCGGCCTGGGCGGCGAAGGTCTGGGGTGAGGGCCGTTCGAGGAAGCGGCAGTATTGAAAGTCGATCAGGCAATCTTCCGCCGCCGTTGCGCCGAGCAAGATCGCGTGCGGCCCGAGGTCAATGTGATTACAGCCTGTTTCGTAGATGCGCCGGAACAGCGGCAACACGCGCCAGAGCAACGCACGCTTCGCGGAGGCGTCCGCGGTGGACAGGTGTTCCTTCATCGGCCGGCCGTTCATGCACTCCATGAGCAATGCGTTCCACATCACCAGTCCCCATTGTCGTTGCCAGCCAAACGCCAGCACGCGCGGCACCGGCAGCCCGCGTTTCCGCGCGATGAGAAGGTTGGCCGCCTCCGCCCGCCCGTATTTGCCGTGTCGCCAGCGATGGCGAAGGGTGTCGAGCGGGAAGGCTTTCACAACCACGCGAGGGTGTTCTGGAACCGTTGTTTCCTGCCGGAAGACGAGCCGGCGGGGCCCGCGTTTTAACAGGTCGGCGGCGGAAACTTCCGCGCGCCCCGTAATCCGCCGCGTCGCGTGGATCACCGATGGTTGCCAGGATTCATCGATGATTCGCCAGCACGCGGATTCGGCCCGGACAGACACCGGCAGGCCGCGCTCGACTGGCATCGACGTCGCGCTCATTTCTGGAGATCGAGGGAGTGAAGAATTTGCAGGACGGCAAAGGGCGACTCGTGCCGGCACCGGCTCCAGCCCGCGGCTTGCGCCCATTGGATGAGTTGGGCGGGCGCGTAGTACTGGCCGCTGACGGGTTTGCCGCGCAGGTTTTTCTTGAGGAACTTGAACGTGTGCCGGCTGTAAAAGGTGACGAAGGCGCGCGGGGCGATTCGACGGAGTTCGGCGAGCACTTTTGCGATCATTTCGGGCGTGAGGTGATGCAGCAGGCGGAAGCAGATCACGGCGTCCACGGATTGATCGGCCAGCGGCAGCCGGGTGACGTCGCCTTGAACCGCCGGCACGGCCTTGCCGGGACGTCGGCGGGCCTCGGCGATGCGGCCGAAGTTCAAGTCGATGGAGATGGGGCGGTGGCCGCTCTCGAGAATCAGTTCGGTGAAGCGTCCCATGCCGGCCGGGACATCCAGCACCAACGATCCGGCGGGCAGGGTGTGGAGAAAGCTGCGGACCATCTCCTGTTCGCGGCGATTCTTGGCCTGCCCTTCCGGCGACTGCTCGAAGCGCTTCCGCTCGTAGCCGCCTTCGGGCTCGATCTCGGATTTCCATTCGTCGCCCGAGTAACGGCCCGAAGGCTTGAGATTGTTGTCGCTGGCTGCCATTGATTCCGAACGGTTCCATTTCAGGTCCGGCACGTCGAAACTTTTCTCGGCGTCGCGGAAGGAGGATTTGCCACTTGACCCCTGTACACGCGGCTAATCATCATGACCGCACACAGTCTGGATCGCTCCCGGCCAGGCCCGTCGAGCCTTCTTTTTGAACCGCATTCACGAACATGACAAGCAACGTCCGCCGGCTGGGAGTCGATGATCCCGATCAGTATTGGCAGGAACGGGTGGCCGCCGGGCGCGCGAGCGAGAAGCGCGTCCACCGCTGCATCGTGGGCGAGATCCGAAAGCGTTTTCCCGGCGGCGGCAGCGTCCTCGATTGCGGCGTGGGCGACGGCCATGTGTTCCGCCTGGCCCGTGAGCATTACGACACCTTCGGCGTCGAATTCTCCGGCGAAGCCATCCGCCGCTACGAGTTCCCCACCGGCCAGATCGCGCAGGCTGATCTGAACAACGGCATCCCGGACTTCGGCAAGCCGGCGGGCGTCGTGAAGTTTGACGCCATTGTGTTGAGCATGGTGTTGCACTGGTTCAATGACCCGGAGGGCTTTCTCAGAAACGCCGCCAAACGGCTGACGGCGCGAGGCCGGCTGGTCGTGGTGATCCCGAACATCACCAACTACCGTTACCGGGTCGCCTTCCTGTTCGGCAAGTTTCCCAACATCAGCCTCAGCCACAAAAACGTCATGACCCCGCCGGAGTGCGAGGCGATGTTCCGCGCCGCCGGCTACGAGATCGAGCACATGGCTCCCACGAAAACCGGACTCAAGGCCCGGCTGTGGCCGCACCTGTTCGGCTCGGATCTGCTCTACGTTCTCAAACCCGTCTGACGTCGCGCCCGGTGGAACTGCAACCGCTTCAGACCTCCCGCGTTTCCACCAACCGCGCCAGCGTCCTTCACCAAGCCGGGCGGACCTATCTCGTCAAGCGCTACACCGGAGATCGTCCCGGCGAACGACTCGCGTGTGAAAAGCTTTCCCTTGGGGTGTGGGCGGACGCAGGATTCAAAGTGCCTGCCGTCTCCGCGCTGGAGATTCCGGAACTTCGTGGCACAGAGCATCTGGTCATCGAGTTCCTGAATGGTCCCACGTTGCAGGATCGGCTGAAGGACAACGCCGTTGGAATCGACGAGAAATGGGAGCTGCTCGCCCGCATCCTCGCCGACAACTGCTGCCGCCAGTCTCAGGCCATCGCCCGGCGGGAACCGCGGCTCCTGCATCCCGATCCGAACAGCAGCAACATCATTTGCGTCGGTCACGAGCATTACTTCATCGACTTCGAGACGACGGTGCCGGCCGGCGATCTTGAAGATGCGGCGGCGGTTGAGACCGCCAAGTTCCTGCGCTGGACGGCGCGGGATATTGGAAGGGCACATCTCCCGGAACTCGCGCGCCATGCAGCGGCGGCTTATCGCGACAATGCCGATACTCTCCAGCGCATCGTCACGCGCACTTGCGACCGTCCATTCCAGTGGTTCCACCGCTGGCACGATCGCCGCCGCAAGCAACGTCAGCCCGGAGAAGTGACCAAGTACGACATTGCCGATGCGCTGGCGTCTGCCCTGCGATCATTCCGTTCCTGAAATGATGCCCGAGCCGCCGCCCAACTTGGCCTCGTCAGTTCCGCGCCTGCCCGAGCGCGGGCTGTGCGCGCATCGCGGCGTCATGGAAGTGCTGCCGGAGAACTCGCTGGCCTCGCTCCAGGAAGCAGTCCGCCTCGGCGCGCAGATGATCGAGTTTGATCTTCGTGAATCCGGCGACGGCGAAATTCTGGTGTTTCACGACAAGACGCTGGAGCGCATGACCGATGGCGCAGGTCTGGTGATGGATTTTACGGTGGCCGGGCTGAAGCAATTCCGGCTTCGATGTCCGCGAACCGGCGCGTTGACCGGGGAGCGCATTCCCACCTTGAGCGAGGCGCTGGGAGTTCTCCCGCGCAACATCTGGTTGAACCTCCACCTCAAGGCCCGGCCCGTGCGGGTCAGCTTCTGGTCGCGGCTGCTCGGAAGCTTCAGGCACCGTGAAACGCCGCCCGCGTTCCCGGCGCGGGTGACGAGGTTGCTCACGGCGGAGAACCGCCTTCACCAGGCCGTGCTCGCCTGTCTTCCCGCGCAGGCCGCCGTGGCCCGAACGGAGAATCCCGCTGTGCAAATCTGTTCGCTCGAGCGGAGGCATGATGCGCAGGCCGCCGTGCGGGCGGCGATTGCGGATGGCGCCAGGTTGATCCAGATGAGCGACAAGCGCCCGCCGACGCCGGAATTGATGCGGGAGCTGAAACAGAACGGGCTGCGCGTCACCTACGGTTTTGCCGACTCCCCGGAATCGGTCCGGCAGCTGTTCGAGCGCGGGGTGGATTTTCCGCTGGTGAACAACCTGCACGAGCTGATGCCCCACGCCGCGCAGATGGGGCTGGAGCCGGTGACCCACGAGCCTTGAGGTTCGAAGAAGGATGTCCCTGCGCCCTGCGTTCAATTCCGCAACGACCGCAATCCACGGCTGCGACAGTACGCCGCGAGGAATGCCCGCCGATGCCGGGCGGTCACGGACGGGAACTTCGCAACGCCGCGGAGCAGGCGCTCCAGGTCTGCCGTCGCGCGGGCCGGGGGAATCTCGCCAACAAACTTCAATCCATCCAAGTCGAGAATGTGCAGCGTGCCCGCGCCGCTGAGAACGAGGTTGGATTCCTTGAGGTCGCGGTGTGAAAAACCATCGTTGTGCAGCCGTGCAATCAACTGGGCGGCCTGCCGGACCACCGGCAGTTCCGGTGTCCATCCTCGGCGCAGCAGCTTGCCGAGATCCTCCGCGCCGGGCACTTCCTCCATCAACAGGTAGCTCGCAATCAGCACGCCGAGCACACGCCGGTCCGCCGCGGCGACCGGCCGCGCCGTCGGAATGCCGAGCAGTTCGAGATGATACGCGGCGCGAAAAGCCCGGCGGGCGCGCGAGGGCCGGAACAGATCCTTCACCACGTTCTCCGCCTTGCGAAAATTGAACCGCTTCAACACCAGCCCGTCCGCAAGCCCCACGGTGGAAGTCCGTCCGGGCTTCAGGATGCGCGCCCGCGCGCTCAAAAAGCCGTCGGGATCAGCCAGCACGCGTTCCACCGCCGGATTGTGAAACGCCGTCCGCACCTGCCAGCGCAACCCGCCGGCGCGCACGGGGACGAAATCCCGGTTGTGCCGCGCCCATCTTCGGGAGCGTTCGCGATAGAGCGTCCGGCGTTTCGCCGCGCTGAGCCGCGCCACGTCGCATGACACGGTGACGGGCAGGAACACCCGCAGCAGCGCCAGGTTCTCCGCCCTTTGTTGCGGGCTTAATTTCCCCAGCACCTGCGTGCCGTGAAGGTCCACCAGGCGCAGTTCAAACGGCTCCTTGCGGGCCAGCAAATTGCCCGGATGCAGATCCTCCTGCAGCACGCCTTGGTCGTGCATGTGCAAGACGAACCGCTTCACTTCGTCTGGATCAATCCCGGGCACAAAGATCAACGGCAGGCCATCAAAGCCTTCGGTGACGAGGATGCTTTCTTCAATCCCACGCCACGAACGGCGTTCACCGAGGGCGACGTGGCGGACGATGGGAATCTTCCGCGCTTCCAGTTGTTGCGCGAGCTCCCACTCCTGCCGGGCCTGCGTGGGCTTGAAGTGGAACTTGAAAGGTCGCAGCGGGACGGCGTGGTGCAGGTAGCGTTTGACGTAGAAGACTTTTCCCGAGACCTCGTGGCGCGTCACGCGTTTGACGGGCGATTCCTTGACGGTCTGGCCGAATGAGCGGAGGAGGGATTCGAGGAGCGGGGCGAAGTCCTGCTGGAGTTCCCAGCGCACGCCGTCGTTCTCTCGTTGAATCACGCGCGGACTCTGGAAGAGCCACTTTCGACTGTCAACGCGCGGCTGGTTTTGCGCAGAGTCGCGCGTGGTCACCGTGGCGAAATACGCATCGTTGCTCGATAAGCTCGGGCTGTCCACGCTTGCGGGCGTGAAGGCGTTTCGCGGGGAGCTGATCAAGGATCACAAGGGGCGCCGGGACATTTTTCGCATTCGCGCGGTGGACGCGGACGGCGTCGGGCGCGTGCTTTTCCTGAAGCGTTGTTGGAAGCCGTACAGGAAGGATGGGCTCGCGACGCTGCTGCGGCATGGGAAGGTGTGGTCGGTCTCGCGACAGGAATGGGAAAACTCGCGGGCACTGGAGGCCGCCGGATTGAGGACGGCGGGCCTGGTCGCGTACGGCGAGGAGTGCGGGCCGTTCTGGGAACATTTTTCGTTTATTCTCACGGAGGCGGCGGAGGGATCGCAGACGGTCGAACAGTTTCTGAGAACATGTGTGGAGCCGGCGCGGCGACGGCGCGTGTTCGCGGCGCTGGCGGCGGAGATTCGGCGGATGCACGACGCAGGGCTGGCATCGCCGGATTTGTTCACGCGCCATGTGTTTGTGGATGAAACTGCGGAGAGCGCGCGGTTTTGCCTGATTGACATGGCGCGGCTGGATCGACGGCAGCCGTTGCCGGACCGGATGCGGGCGCGGGATCTGGCGGCGCTGAACATCACGGCGCCGATGCGCGATGTGAGCGCGAAGGAACGCATCCGGTTCCTGCGAGATTATCGGGGCCATGTGGATCGCGGGCTGGTTTCGCAGGTGCGGGAGCGGGTGGAGTATCTGCTGTGTCGGCGAAAGTTTCGCGGATTCAGCGGAACCGGAGCGGCCAGGGTGGTGCCGGCGTGAGGGAAAATCGCCGTTGCTTCGCTTTGGCGGGGTTCCTAGAGTGCGCGCAACCGAACAAACATTTAGCAACAGGCATCAGCCCATGAGTCAAGAAACCGTCGCCTACCGTGGCCGGGTCAAATACAACGAAGCGACCGCGAAGCGTTACCAGGTCCGCAAGGAGGGCAAGCGCTGGTTCGCACCTGGCATTGGTGACGACAGCCGTGGGCTCGCTGCCTTGCTCGCCATCGTGGAGGCTCTCAATCACGCTTCGATCGAAACCAGCAAGA
>JBDHQG010000157.1:0-8173 GCA_039806925.1 Limisphaerales bacterium | reverse complement strand
ACCTTTGCCTTGCGCGGGATTTTTTTCTCCAGGCCTATGGACCAAAGCGACGCGTTCACCAGCAGACGGCGGAGTCCCTCGCTCTGGAGATCGGTGGCCGAGCCCATTGTTGTCGTAAAAATCTTGTTCACCTTGCCGGCTTCGTTGGTGTAGCGGCGCGTCCAGGCGACCGGCATCATGGGATGATTGACGTCCTGCTCGACGCCCTTGGCGGTCTTCTTGCGGTAAGTCGCCGGCGGGTCGGCCGGTTGCATGCCCTTGAGCACTTCGCCATGAACGAGGATGGTGGCGTCCGCCGGCGGCGCGGCTTCATATACGTCGGTGTCGCCGAAAATGTCGGTCACGCCGCGGAGCAGGGGGTGTTTGCGGACGGCATCGGGAATCACGCCCCGGGTGGCTTCCTTCTTATGGTTTCCCCAGTGGCTGATCCACGTTTCTCCCAGCACCTGCTTGCCGAAGCCGCCCGGCCATTCGCGGCTGCCCCAGCCAAACTTGCTGTACGAGCTCGACGAATCCTTTTTGAAATCGAACGCATGGGTGCTGGTGCGGAGGGCGATGATCGGTTTGCCGGCGAGATAGTAGTCCACGAAATGTTTCATCTGCTCATTGGGCCAGCCGCGGAAGCGCAGGAGCATGATGCAGAGGTCGGCGGAAGCAAGGGCTTCGATGCCGGGCTCGTTGTTCTGCGTGTTGGGATCGATCTCGCCGCTCTTGTTGATGGAAAAGAGGACGGTGCATTTGAAGCCATGATGGACCGCGAGAATCTTCGCGAGCTGAGGCAGGCCCTCCTCGGAACGATATTCCTCGTCCCCGGTCAGGAAGACGATGTGTTTGCCTTTGCCCGGGCCTTTTTTCCCTTCATAGGTCACCCAGTCGCCGGCGAAGGAAGATTGAACGACGAGCGCCAGGGCGGCGAGGAACGTGAAGACATGTTTCATAGCTCAATGCAGTGCGAGATGGATTTCGTGCGCGAGTGATAAAGCGCAGGAAACAAACTTGCAACCCAAACCAGAGCCGATGCCGGCGCGAAAAATATCCGTGAATCCGTGGGAATGACTTCGCATTGGCATCCGGCTTCAGTCAGGTGTGGGCCAGAGAGAGATTTTCTGCAAGCCGCTTCGACGGCTGTTGTGACATCAAGCGATCAGAATCGCTTCCCCAACGCCGCGTAAGGTTTGAAAGTTCAAGAATCTGGTGGCGTGGACGGGAGGGGAAAGGACGGCCAGAGCTCTTTGGAAAAAGAAAAACCCCACCGTAATGCCGTGTGAAAACGATTCCTATGAACAACCTGAGGAAACAGGTGGAACCGAATCGGAGGCGTTCGACTTCCAATCAAGGCCTGTCGGTGGCCGGCGAAGGTAAGGTTCCGTTGTACGTTATTTACGGTCCAAGGATCTGGTCCTCAATCACGAACATGGCAGGGTTAAATCTGCGGAAATTTTTTCCAAAGAACCGCCGCGAGATCCGCGTTTTCATCGCAGTGTCCGGCGTGCTGCGAAGACTATCGACCCGCCTGCGGGGTCTCTCAAGAGGAAAAATTTTTCTCGCGCGCAAAAAAGTTTCGACAGCGTGTCGCGAACTGTTTCTCAGCCGGCGATCCGGCGGACGGCTGAAAATGCGCTCACGAGCGCATCAAGCTGACCGGCGGTGTGCTCGCTCGATATTGCGAATCGGAAATAGCCGTCCTTGGGCCCGCCTGGGTATTGGATGAACGGCGGATGCACGCCGGCGGCCAGCAGGGCGTTGCTCAAGGTCGTGGCTTCGCGGGCGGATCGCGGGTGAACGGGGATGATCGGTCCCGGCCCTTCGTTGACACGGATGCCCGCTTCACGGATGGCCGCTTTCACGAAGCCGGCGTTGGAGACGAGCCTCCGACGCAGTCCCGAACTGCCGCGCAGAATGCGCACCGCCGCCCGGACGCCGGCCACCAGCGGCAACGGCAGCGGAGTGCTGCCGGCGAAGATGCGGCTGCGCGAGATGATTTTCTGGCGGAGCGATTCGGGCCCGAGGATGGCGCCTCCATAGACCCCGAATGCCTTGCTGAGCGTGACGGTTTGCAGGAGGCGCGGTTGTGGTTTCAAACCGAGATGTTCCGCCGTGCCGCGTCCGGATCGTCCGAGCGTTCCGGCGCCGTGGGCGTCGTCCACCAGGAGCGAGACGCTGTCAGGCAATTGCTGGAGGTAATCATCAAGCGGGGCCGCTTCGCCGCTGTGGGAGAACAGTCCGTCCGTCAATAGAAGAATCTTCGGACGCTTGCCGGCGCGCTTTGTCACGGAGGCGGCGGTCCGTTTCGCGGCGTCCGGGTTGCGGTGTTCGAAGGTGGTGATCGGAACGCCCAGATGCGCCGCCGCATCGAGCAGGCTTGCGTGAGCCCGTTCATCGATGAGCGCGTGTTGGAATTCTCCGGCCAGCGCCTGCAGGACGGCGGAGTTGGTGATGTAGCCGGTGGAAACAGCCAGCGCGCTTTCGGCCGCGAAGAAGCGCGCGAGCTCCGCCTCCAGCTCTTGATAAAGAGGATGGTTCCCCGTGGTTCTCCGTGACGCCGCGACGTTGAGGCCATGCTCGCCGAGCCCTTCCTGCACAGCCCGCAGCACGTCCGGATGCGACGCGAGGCGAAAGTAATCGCAGCCCGCGAAGTAGATGAGTTTGCGACCGCGGTGGATGACGTACGTCCGGTCGATTTGCCGCAGTGGTTCGGCGGAGGCGTCGGCGTTCTGCGCCCGGGCGCGGGACCGGCGGATTCGGGGCAAGTCAGGCATTTCGATTTGTGAAGTGTTCCATGAACATGGGAAGGATGGAAGCCTGGCCGGGCGCGGAGAAACCATCTTTCGGTGCATCACCGGGAATATTCCCGGTGTTTGTTTTCAGCGGCGAAACAAAGAGCTCACTGACAATCCGTGTCAGTGAGTCTTACTGGGTTGGCAGTAAATCTGTCGGAGTTGTGGGAGCACGATAAAAAAGCTGCGCGTGGAGTCAACGCTTAAACCAGTTTCAGGCGCGAATTCTGGTCCGCAAATCAGCGGACGGAGACGCGGTGAAATAGTCTTGTCAACGTCCGCGCCACTCCCGTTTCGCGCGCGGAGTCTGGGCGCGGTTCAGTATCGCGGCCCCGGCAGGGTGCGCCATTCCTTCACCACGCCGCCTTCGAACTTCACCTCGGCGCGGACATAGCTTCTCGGCGCGTAATCATAGGTCATGTACGGCGCGGTGTAGTAGCGACCGCGATATCCGTGATGGTAACCGTAGAAACTCCAGCCGCGATATTCCTCGAAGTAAGTGCCAAGGTAGAGCCACGTCGTGGTCCGGCCCGTGGCGGATTCGCTCACGATGGTTTGCGACGGCCGGCCCCAGGCGATGTAGACCGCGTCCTCGGTCATGCCCACTTTGATCTGGCCGAGGTCCACGGCAAGGCGTTGGTCAGCCGGCAGACTGTTATAGCCGCCCAGGCGTTCCTGTTTCCGGCTGCTGATGCTGGTGGTGGCGCAACCGGTCAGCCCGAGGCTCGCGACAAGGAGGAGAAGCACAATTCGCATAACCATCTGTTCGGAGCTTAGTGCGCGCCCGGCGGAACGCAAAATGGAATGATGCCCTCGTGAAAGAGGCTTCCGACAATCCAGTTGAAGTCGACGGCTTCGCTCATTATTGTCCGCACACGTATGAATGACTCCTCCGCCACTCCCGGCAACACATGGCTGGTTTACACGATGCTGACCGTGCTTTCCTGGGGCGTGTATGGCATCCTCCTGCACAAGGGCCAGACGCTGATGCGCGCGCCGGGTGACGCGGCGGCGGATCCCACGGTCCTGCGCTACAAGGCATTTCTGTTTGTCGGCGTCGCCTACTTCCTCACCGCGGTGCTCGCGCCGTTGTTCCTGCTGATGAGCAAGGGGCAGGCGTTCAGCGGATATACCGGCAGCGGCGCGTGGTGGTCCCTCATCGCGGGAATCGCGGGAGCCATCGGCGCGTTCGGAGTGTTGCTGGCCTTCGGTGCGAAGGGCGCTCCGCCGGTCGTCATGTCGCTCGTCTTCGCGGGCGCGCCGCTCATCAACGCGCTCGTCGGCTCCCTCCTGCATCCGCCGAAGAACGGCTGGGGACAGGTGAACCCGCTCTTCTTCGCGGGCATTTTGCTCGCCGTCGCCGGGGGGTACCTCGTCGCCCGCCACAATCCCGCGAACCTTGCGCCGGCGAAGAAAGCCCCGGCCGCCGCCGCGGCGGCGACAACCTCGCCGAAGGCTTGAACCGCGCGCCCGGCGGCTGACAGCGAAGGACACTTGTCGTGGCCATCGATAACTTTCCCAAACGGCACATCATCGCGCAGCGACAGACGGAAGCGTTGCAAGGTTTGCTCCGCGCCGTGCTGCCGGCAAATCCCTTCTACGCCGCGAAGTTCGAGACAGCCGGGGCGCCGCAAAAAGTTTCGTTGCTCGGGCAGTTCTACGACCGCTTTCCATTCACCACCAAGGCCGAGCTGGCGGCGGACCAACGGGCGAATCCCATCTACGGCACGAACCTGACCTATCCGCCGGAACGTTACACGCGCTGCCACCAGACCAGCGGCACCAGCGGCGCGCCATTGCGCTGGCTCGACACGCCGGAAAGCTGGGAATGGATGGTGGGCAACTGGCAGACGATCTTCCGGGCGGCGAAGGTCGCGCGCGAGGACACCGTTTTCTTCGCGTTCAGCTTTGGGCCGTTCATTGGTTTCTGGCTCGCGTTCGAGGCCGCGGTGAAACTTGGCTGCCGCTGCCTGCCCGGCGGCGGCATGAGCACCGCGGCCCGTGTGCGCGCGATACTCGAACATCGCGCGACGGTGTTATGCTGCACGCCCACCTACGCGCTGCACCTCGCGGAAGTTGCCGCCAGGGAGAACCTGGATCTCCGCGCCTCGCAGGTGAAGACATTGATCGTCGCGGGCGAACCCGGCGGCAGCATTCCGGGAACGCGCGCGAAGCTGGAAAGCGCGTGGCCAGGCGCGCGTGTCCAGGACCATCACGGGATGACCGAGGTCGGGCCGGTCACATACGAATGCCCCGTCCGGCCCCGCGTGTTGCATGTGATGGAAAGCGCTTACATCGCGGAAATCATCGATCCTGCGGGCGGCCAGCACGTTCACGCCGGCGAGGCCGGAGAGCTGGTGCTCACCACGCTTGGGCGCCTCGGCTCGCCGCTGATTCGCTATCGCACCGGCGATCTGGTGCGCGCCGCCGTTGATTCACAGTGCGAGTGCGGGCGGAGCGAACTCGCGCTCGAAGGCGGCATTCTTGGGCGCACCGATGACATGGTCTGCATCCGTGGCGTGAACGTCTACCCGACCGCGGTTGAAGAAATTCTGCACGCGCGGGGAGGCGTCGCGGAATATCGTGTCCGGGTGAACCGCGCCGATGCGCTGGCGGAGATTACCATTCAGGCCGAGCCGGAGGTGTCGATTGACGATCCCACTTCATTCGCCGCCGGGCTGGAGCGCGCCCTGCAAACCGCCTTCCATTTGAGAATCCCCGTCGAGGCCGTCCCGCCCGGCACGCTGCCCCGCTTCGAGATGAAGGCCAAGCGCTGGGTGCAGGTCTGAGCGGACGGAGACTTATTGCTCGTCGGCCCGGCTGTGGCATGGTTGAGTAGCAGGGTAACCAGCGCGGGTCGAGGCAATGAGGCCGGGCTCGCGACGAACAGCGTGGACAACAGGCCCATCCAACTTTTGCTGGTCGAAGACAATCCCGCCGATGTGCGTTTGTTGCGGGAATTGCTGAAGGAAATTTCCGGCTCCAGTTTCGTGCTCACCGTGGCGCCGCGCATGAGCGAGGCGCAGGCCAGGCTTGCCGCGGAATCGTTCGACGTGGTGGTGACGGATTTGTCGCTGCCGGACAGCCGGGATCTCTCCTCCTTCCGCGAATTGCGTTCCGTGGCGCCGACGGTTCCGGTCATTGTGTTGAGCGGGCTGGATGATGAATCCCTGGCGGTCAGCGCGGTGCGGGAGGGAGCCCAGGATTACCTCTTCAAAACCGGCCTGGACGCGCACATTCTCGGGCGCTCGATCCGGCACGCGATCGAGCGCCATGTTGCCGAGCAGAAGCTGGTCCGGTCGGAGGCGTTCTACCATTCGCTCGTCGAGCATCTCCCGCAGAACATTTTCCGGAAGGATCTCGATGAGCGGTTCACGTTCGCCAACCAGCGCTTCTGCCAGCTGCTCGACAAGTCGCTGGATGACATCATTGGCCGCACGGACTTCGATTTCTATCCGCCCGCGCTGGCCGGGAAGTATCAGGAGGACGATCGTGAGGTCATCCGCACGGGGAAGATTTTCGAGACCATCGAGGAGAACGTCGCGCCGGACGGCGAGACGATGTACGTGCAGGTGGTGAAGACGCCGATCCGGGACGCGAAGGGAAAGGTGCTCGGGACGCAGTGCATCTTCTGGGACATCACCGCGCAGAAACGGTTTGAACAGCAGCTCCAGCGCAAGAACGAGGCGCTGGCCGCGAGCGAGGCGGCGTTGCGGAAATCGAACGAGGATTTGAAGTCCGCCCAGCTCCAGCTCATCCAGGCCGAGAAGATGGAATCCATCGGCACGCTCGCGGCGGGCGTCGCGCACGAGGTGAAGAATCCGCTCGCGATCATGCAGATGGGCGTGAATTACCTGTCGAAAAAGGTTCCCGCCGGCGAGGAAAGCATCGCGATGGTGCTCCAGGAAATGCGCGAGGCGATCACGCGCGCGGATTCCATCACGCGCGGCCTGCTGGATTTCGCCGCGTCGAAGCAGCTCGCCGTGAAGCCCGAGGATTTCAACCAGCTGATCTCCGACACGCTCAAGATGGTGCGGCACGAGCTGCACAAGAAGCGCATCGAGCTGGTGAAGGAGCTGGCCGACAAGCTGCCGAAGGTGGCGGTCGAGAAGACGCAGATTCAACAGGTGTTCGTGAACATCTTCGTGAACGCGGTTCACGCCATGCCCGAGGGCGGGACGCTCACGGTGCGCACCTTCGCGCGGCAGATGACCGGGACGACGCACAGCGAGGGCTCGCGCAGCTCGGCGCATTTGTGGATGGGGGACACCGTGGTGGTGGCCGAGGTGGAGGACACCGGCACGGGGATTCCACAGGAGCATCTCGTGAAGATCTTCGATCCGTTTTTCACCACCAAGCCCACGGGCGTGGGCACGGGGCTGGGATTGCCGGTGTCGCGGAAGATTGTGGAACTGCACGGCGGCACCATTGACATCAAGAACAAGCCGGACGGCCAGGGCGTGCGCGTGACCGTCCAGCTCCAAGTGCGGAGGGAAAACTCATGACCAAGAAACGAATCCTGCTCGTCGATGACGAGAAAAGCCTGACCACGCTGCTGAAGCTGAACCTCGAGGAAACGGGCAGCTACGACGTGCGCGTCGAGAACTGGCCGGAGGACGCGCTGGCCGCCGCGCGCGAGTTCAAGCCCGATCTCATCCTGCTCGACATCATCATGCCGCGGATGCCCGGTGGCAACGTCGCCGCGCAGATTGACAACGATCCAGCGCTGAAGGGCACGCCGATCGTCTTCCTCACGGCGGCCGTGCGCAAATGGCAGGTGGAGGACAACGACGGCATCATCTGCGAGCACCCGTGCCTGGCGAAGCCCGCCAGTGTGGAGGAGGTCATCGCCATGATCGAAAAACACGCGCGGAAATAATTCGCGCGCGTGTTTCGCAATCTCCGGGGGAGCCCGCTACGGGTTACTTGCCTTTGTAGCTTTCCATGAGCTTCGCGAACTCGGGGGCCGCGCGCACGGCACCGAAGCGGGCGTCGGCCATCAGGTTGCTGTAGAGGTTGGGCGCGGTGGGTTCCTTCTTCAGGCGCTTGGCGCTTTGATCGAGGGCCTGCGTGAGGGCCTGGATGGAGTCCGCGGTCTTGTTCTGCATGGCGCGGACGGCGGCGAGGTCGTAGTGGCCTTCGGGGTTTTCCGGATTGCCCTTCACGAACAGGGCGAGGGCTTGCTCGACCTTGGCAATCTGGCCGAGCTGCGCGTAGATGTTCGCGGAGAAGATGAGCGTGCCGCCGTCCGCCTTCGGATTGGCGAGGATTTTTTCCAGCACGCCGAGGGCCTGGGCGTGGCCCTGGGTCTGCATGTAGCCGCTGGCGAGCTGCATGGCGAGCTGGAGGTTGGCCGGGTCCGCCTGGAACTGTTGTTCGAGCTGGCCGATCTGCTG
>JBDHQG010000156.1:0-8186 GCA_039806925.1 Limisphaerales bacterium | reverse complement strand
GATGGAATCGTCGCTGGATTGCGTGGTGGTGATCGATGAGGCGGGAAGGATGGTCGAGTTCAACCCGGCCGCCGAGAAGACCTTTGGCTACACCCGTTCGGAAGTGCTCGGCCGGCGGCTCGCCGACCTGCTGGTGCTGTCGATGCACGGGGTCTGCACGAGCGATGATTTTGTCCGGCAGCTCGCCAGGGAACGCGGCTTGATTGGCGGACGGGTCGAGGGGCTTGCGACCCGCCGTGATGGAACGGCCTTCCCCATCGAGCTTGCCATCTCGCGCGTCGGCGCGGGGGACGAGCGGCTGTTCACGGCGTGCATGCGGGACATCACGGAGCGGCGCCGGGCGGAATCCGAGATCGAAAAGCTGGCTGCGTTTCCGCGCTACAACCCGCAGGCCGTGATGGAGCTCTCGGGCGAGGGCACGATCAGTTACTTTAACGAGGCGGCGCTCCTGCTGGCAAAGTCCACGGGGCGGAATCATCCGTCCGAACTGCTCCCGCCGGACGCGTCGGCGATCGTGCGCGGCTGCCTGGCGCTGGGCCAGCGGCGGCTGAATCACGAGTCGATCGTGGGAAACCGGACCCTGTCCTGGGATTTCTTTCCCATTCCCGCCGCCGGCATCGTGCATGGCTACGTCGCGGACATCACCGAGCGCCAGCGGACCGAGGAGCAGATTCGCGAGCAGGCCGCGCTGCTCGACAAGGCGCAGGACGCCATCGTGGTCCGTGACCTGGAGCAGCAGGTGTTGTTCTGGAACCACGGCGCAAGCCGCGTGTTTGGCTGGTCGGCGGAGGAGGCGCTGGGCCGCAGCGCCATCGAGCTGATCTCGAAGAACAGCGGCGCGGCTTTCCTGGATGCGTTGCAGGCCGTGCTCGCCAAGGGCGAGTGGAGCGGCGAGCTGCGCCACCTGAACAAGGCGGGCGCCGAGGTGGTGGTGGACAGCCGCTGGACGCTGGTGCGCGACGCGGACGGAAACCCGAAGGCGATCCTCACGCTGTCGACCGACGTGACGGACAAGCGCAAGCTCGAAGGCCAGTTCCTCCGCGCGCAACGGCTCGAAAGCATCGGGACGCTCGCCAGCGGCATCGCGCATGATTTGAACAACATCCTCGCGCCGATCATGATGTCGGTGAACCTCCTCCAGGAGAAGCTGACGGATGAAAAGAACGCGCGGCTTCTCGAGACGTTGCGCAGCAGCGTCCAGCGGGGGGCCGAGATGGTGAAGCAAATCCTCTCGTTCACCCGCGGCCAGGAGGGAGGCCGCGCCCTCATCAGCCTCAAGCATCTCGTCTCCGAGATCCTGAAGATCACCCAGGAGACGTTTCCGAAGAACATCGCGATCAAGACCTGCGTGGCGCGGGACTTGTGGACGACGGAGGCCGACGCCACACAGATTCATCAGGTGTTGATGAACCTGTGCGTCAACGCGCGGGACGCCATGCCGGAGGGCGGATCGCTCGTCGTCGAGGCGGGCAACGCCGCGCTGGAGTGCGACGCGCCGGATCTGCCGCCCGAGGGAAAGCCCGGACGCTACGTGATCCTGTCCGTGTCGGATTCCGGGAACGGCATTTCGCCCGGGGTCATGGAAAAGATTTGGGAGCCGTTTTTCACGTTGAAGCCGGCCGGGAAGGGAACGGGGCTCGGCCTCTCCACGGTGCAGAGCATCGTGAAGAACCACGGCGGCTGGGTGAAGGCGGACAGCGAGCCCGGCAGGGGCTCGCGCTTCCGCGTGTACCTGCCCGCCACGGCGGCGGCGGAGCCGGTCTCATCGCCCGACGCGGCGTCGCTGCCGCCGGCCGGCCACGGCGAGAAGATTCTCATCATCGACGATGAACGCGCCTTCCAGGAAATCACCCGCGCGATCTTCACCAAGTTCGGCTACCGCGTGCTCACGGCCAGTGACGGCACCGAGGCCGTGGCCCTGTTCGCGCAGCACAAGAACGACATCGACCTGGTCCTGACGGACATGGTGATGCCGTTCCTGGACGGGCCCTCGACGATCAACGCGCTGCGCCGCCTGGACCCGGACGTCCGCATCCTGGCCTCCAGCGGCATGAGCGAGAACGACCGGCAGGCCGAAAAGCTCACGGGCCATCCGCTCCTGCTCAAGCCGTTTACCACGGAGCAGCTGCTGACCACGGTGGACCGTGTCCTGAAATCGCAACCGCGGGTCAGCTTCTGACATGCAACGGATTCTGGTCATCGACGACGAGGAGATCTTCCGCCAGGCCACGGCGTGCGCGCTCCAGCGCAGGGGCTTCGAGACCCTGGAAGCCGCGGACGGCGACGAAGGAGCCGCGATCGCGCGCCGGGATTTGCCGGACCTGATCCTCTGCGACGTGAACATGGGGCGCATGGATGGCTACACGTTGCTCGAGCAATTGCGCCAGCAGCCGGCCACGGCGGCGATTCCGTTCATCTTGATGACCGGGATGGGCGACGCCGGCAGCATGCGCAAGGGCATGAATCTCGGCGCGGATGATTATCTCTCCAAGCCGTTCACCGCGCCGCAGCTGCTTTCCACGATTGAGGCGCGCCTGAAAAAAAGCCAGGCCGTGCGCGAGAACGCGGAGAAGAAGCTGAGCCAGCTGCGCGCGAACCTGAGCCTGGCGCTGCCGCACGAGATGATCACGCCGTTGAACGGCATCTTCGGCCTGGCCCAGGTGCTGGCCGGCGACGCCGAGTCGCTCACCGCCGCGGAGGTGGCCGAGTTCGGCGCGAACATCCTTCACTCCGCGGAGCGCCTGCACCGGACCGTGCAAAATTTCCTGCTGTTCGGGCAGCTGGAGATGCACGCGGCGGACCCGGAATATCTCTCCTCGCTGCGCGGGAAATCGACCACGGGACTGAACGCGATCCTGGAATCCAGCGCGCGGCATCTCGCGGAGCGCGAGCATCGCGCCGCGGATCTCGACCTCGATCTCACCGATGGCACGGTGGCGATGGCGAATGATTTCTTCACCAAGCTGGTCGACGAGCTGATCGACAACGCGCTGAAGTTTTCTTCGCCCGGAAAGCGCGTCCGCATCACGGCTTCACAAGGCAGGGGCGAGTATCTTCTTTCCATCGCGGATTCCGGCGTGGGGATGACGGCGGAGCAGATCGCGGACATCGGGGCCTACTCGCAGTTCGACCGCGGCCATCGCGAGCAACAAGGGTCCGGGCTCGGCCTGGCGATTGCCCGGCGCATCGTGGAGAACCACGCCGGGCAGTTCGACATCAAGAGCACGTTGGGCGAGGGCACCACGGTCTCCCTTCGCCTGCCGTCATAGCAAGTCCGGCCGGCGCGCGGCGCCCGCCCTCCGGCTGAAGAGCAGCGCGAAGGTGGCAAGACCGGCGGACGATGGAATGCTCAACGTCACAGTGCCGTTGTTGTATGCCAGTCTTCCAGTCGGGCGGCCACAAAGGAAACGCGCGCGGCCTGCTCCGCCTCGTCGGGGGCGCGCCGGCGGCAGACGCGGCGTGGTTGCATGGACGGTGAAGCCGCGCTTCACCCGGATCGTCGAACGTCCCGAATATGATTTTTTCACGGAAAACCGTCCGTCCTTCGTGGGTCGCCTTTGGCTGGTTCCTGCTGGCGCTGGCGGCGGCGAACGCGGCGGAGACGAATCGACCGGCGTGGCGGTTCAAGGTTCCTCGCGCGGTGGTGCCGGGATTTCCCGAGCCCCGGCGGGATCCGGCGACAGTGGCAATCGGCGAGCGGCTCTTTCTCGAAACACGCTTCTCGCAATACTTCTTCGCGCATTCCGGCGGCGACGCCAATGCCGCGCTGGCGACCGGCGATTCCGTCGTCGACACGACGGCCACCACCAGCCGCCCGCTGCCCGGGCCGTTCTCAGGTCACGCGATCAACTGCCGCGCCTGCCATCTCGTGGCCGAACATCGCGAAGCGGGCTGGGGCAATCGCACCTACGCCGATTACGCGCACCGCTCCCCGGTGCCGCCGCGGGAGGACGGCGCGAAGTTCACCGTGCGCAACACGCCGCCGATGGTGAACTCCACGGCGCCACGCGAACACGACCTGTTTCTGCATTGGGACGGCGAATTTGTGAGCGGCGAGGATCTGGTGCGCGCGACGTTGACCGGGCGCAACCTCGGCTGGCTGCCCGGTGAACAGCCGCAGGCGATCCGGCACATCGCGCACATCGTCCGGAATGACAATGGTCGCGGGCCGCTGGCGCAGGAATTTGGCAGTTACTCCTACGCCCACCTTCTGGCGGGCGAAGACCCGGAACTCGGCGAGGAGACGGAGCGGTTCCGCCTGCCGGAGGAGCTGCGCATGGATGTGAAGAAGGCGACTGACGGCCAGATTCTCGACGCGGTCGCGCGCCTGATCTCGCTCTACACGGATTCGCTGATCTTCGGTCGCGACGAGCGCACGGAATACGACAGCTCGCCCTACGATTGCTTCCTCGAAACCAACACGCTGCCGCGCCGGCCGGATCCGGGCATGAGCATCGGCTACTACAACCGGAACCTTCAGGATTACATCGCGGCCATCAAGGATCCGATCTTCGTCTCGCCCACCAACGGCTTCACGATTCCGCTCAACGGCCGGTTCAAGACGCTCCGGCAGGAGTTCAAGTTCGGCCCGCAGGAGCTGCTCGGCATGAAGATTTTCTTCGCCCAGTCGAGCTTCGCGAAGCGGGACGCCGCCCGCCCCGGACACGGCATCGGGAACTGTGTCGCGTGCCATACGGCGCCGGACTTTACCGACTTCAAGTTCCACAACACCGGCGTGGCCCAGGACGAATACGATTCCGTCCACGGCGCCGGATCGTTTGCCAAGCTGGACATTCCTGATCTCGCGAGACGCAACGCGGACGTCGATCACTGGCTGCCGCCGTCGCAGAAACATCCCCGGGCGGGCGGGCCGTTCATGGCGGTTCCCTCGGCGGAAAAGCCGGGCTTCGCGGACCTCGGCCTGTGGAACGTGTTTGCGAATTCCGATCAGCCGCGCGCGCAACCGGCGATCCGGCGCCTGCTCAACGGCGATGCGCGGTCCGAGCCGGATGAGGTGCTGCTGCCGCGCACCGTCGCGCTCTTCAAAACACCCAGCCTGCGCGGCCTCGCCTTCAGTGATCCATATCTGCATCACGGCAGGGCGAACACGCTGGAGGAAGTGATCGAGTTCTACATCCGGATGTCCCGGCTCGCGCGCGAAGGCAAGGTGCGCAACGCCGCACCGGAACTGGTCGGCATTCAGCTGAAGGAACAGGATGTCGCGCCGCTCGCCGCGTTCCTGCGGGCGCTGAACGAGGATTACGAGTGATGCGGAAATTCCCTGCCGCGGCTTCACTCGGAATTTTCCGACAGGCCCGGAGCGGGGACAATGCGGCTGGTCCGGACGAAACGCCTTCCGGAAAGCCCGAGGACTTTTGCTTCCAACCGGGGGTTGGTTTCGTAGACTCCGCCGCATGAATCTCCCGGTCCGGCGCGTGAATCCGCCTTCCGACTGATCACACCATGTCTTTCAGCACCCACGAACCCCACTTGCAGCGCCGGTTCGGATTGCTCCAGGCCACGGCGTTGAACATGACGAACATGATCGGCGTGGGGCCGTTCATCACGATTCCCGCGCTGATGTCCGCCATGAACGGGCCGCAGGCGATGCTGGGCTGGCTGGTGGCGCTGATCATCGCATTGGCCGATGGCCTCGTCTGGAGCGAGTTGGGCGCGGCGTTGCCCGGATCGGGTGGCAGCTATGTTTATCTGCGCGAGGGATTCGGCCGGCAAACGTTCGGGCGGCTGATGACGTTCCTGTTCATCTTCCAGTTCATCCTGAGCGGGCCGCTGGAGATCGCGTCGGGGTTCATTGGTTTCCGCCAGTATGTCTCGTACCTGTGGCCGGACATGTCGTGGGGCGCGGGCGCGGCGGTGATGGTCGGCGTCGGCCTGCTGGCGGTGGCGTTGCTTTACCGGCGGATCACTTCCATTGGAAAGATCACCGTGAGCCTGTGGATCGGGACGATGGCGACGGTGGCGATCGTGATTGGAACGGGGGCGGCGACGTTTGATTCGGCCGTGGCCTTTGACTTTCCCCGGGGCGCGTTTGACTTCTCCCTCGGGTATTTGTTTGGACTGGGTGCGGCGGCGCGCGTGGGCGTTTACGACTACCTCGGCTACTATGATGTGTGTTTCATCGGCGATGAGGTCAAGGATCCCGGCCGCACGATTCCCCGTTCGGTGATGATCAGCCTGGTTGGCGTGGCGTTGATCTACATGGCCATCAATCTCTCCATCATCGGCGTGGTGCCGTGGCGCGAGTTCGTTCCGCCTGCCGGCCAGCCGCTGCCCGATCCGCCGCCACCCGTCGTCTCGATGATGATCGAGAAGGTTCATGGCGCCGCCGTGGCGAAGGTGTTCACCGCGCTGGTGTTGTGGACGGCCTTCGGAAGTTGCTTCGCGTTGCTGCTGGGTTACTCGCGCATTCCCTATGCGGCGGCGCGGGATGGAAACTTCTTCTCCGTGTTTGGGAGGCTGCATCCGACGAAGAACTTCCCGCACATCTCGCTTCTGCTGATTGGCGGGCTGGCCATCGCCTTCAGCTTCCTGCCGCTGCTGGATGTCATCAACGGCCTGCTGGTCACGCGCATCCTCGTCCAGTTCATGGGACAGATCGGGGCGGTGATTCTCCTGCGGAGGAACGCGCCCGATCTCAAGCGCCCGTTTCGCATGTGGCTCTTTCCGTTGCCCGCGCTGGTGGCGTTCGCGGGCTGGGTTTTCCTTTTCTCAACCTCCGGCCTGAAGACGATGCTGTATGCCGGCGGGGTGGTCGTGACTGGCCTGATCTCGTTCTTCGTCTGGTCGGGGCTCACGCGGCATCGGCCCTTCCAGCCGGACTCGAAGCGGTAGCCTTCATCCGAAATGCCGCTCCCTATTTCTCCAAATCCCCGCCGCGCTGCGTCCACCCGTGGTTGAATCAGCGTTTCCCTAACGCACCACCGTGCGCGTTTGCAGACGTCGGGGAGCCGCGTACCGAAAATGCCAAAATCGGTAAAGGGATTGGAATCGCATTCAACCGATCCCCGTGGGCATCCTGCAAATGCCGTCGAAAGCTTGGCATGCGAACAGGACAGTTATGGCAAACACTGCGAGCAACGAGATGAGAGAATGGCGGGCGGTTGATCGAGGGCCCAAAGCCCGGGCCGCGTCTGACGGCAAGGAGAGCATGCCGCGCCGGGTGATTTTCCCGGCACCCGGACTGGCCTGCCTTTTCCACTGATTCCCTTCCATGAAAGCGAACCTCTTCACCCTTGCCGTCGCCCGGAGCCGCCAATGGCTGCGGGCGCACCGGAAGGCCTCCTGGGCCCTGATTCCGGTTGCCGCCATCGCGGCGGCGTTTGTTTCATGCGCCACCACGGTGACCCGCACGGCGATGGCGCCGCCGGACATCCCGGGCGCGCAGTTCGTCGGTTCCCAGAGCTGCGCGGACTGCCATGCCGAGATCGTGCGCGATTTCAAAACGGCCTCCCATGCCCGCCTGCAGGTCCGCGGGGCGGACACGATGGACGTGGGCTGTGAATCGTGCCACGGCCCGGGCAGCCTGCACAACAACTCGGGCGGCGCGCATCACACGATTCTCAATCCGAACAAGTCTCCGGACACCTGCTTTCGCTGCCACCTGGAAATGAAGGCGCGGTTCAGCCTGCCCAGCCATCACCCCGTGGAGGAGGGCAAGGTCTCCTGCAGCGACTGCCACAATCCGCACAAGGGCTCGGCCATCATGGGCGGCGGCACGGCGCACACGACGGAGTTCGACACGTGCGGGCGCTGCCACACCGCGCAGCGCGGGCCGTTTGTGTTCGAGCACGAGGCGGTGCGCGAAGGCTGCACGACGTGCCATCAGCCGCACGGCACGGTGAACGCCAAGATGCTCCGTGAACGCAACCAGACGTTGTGCTTGAAGTGTCACTTCCAGCAACAAACCTCGCCGGGCCGCATCTACATCGGCGCGCGGGATCACAGCTCGTTCCTGAGCCGCGGCACCTGCTGGTCGGCGGGCTGCCATGAGGCCGTGCATGGCTCGCAGATCGGTTCGTCGCTCCGCTTCTGAACTTTGAACTCGAAGGGAACTCCCATGAATGCAACGAACATAAGTCAATTCGGGAACATCGGGCGGCTGGCCACGCCGCTGGCGGTCGCGCTGGGGCTGGGCGGGACGCCGGCCCTCGCGCAGCAGGCGGACG
>JBDHQG010000155.1:0-8211 GCA_039806925.1 Limisphaerales bacterium | reverse complement strand
GGACCTTGCTTCCACAATGAGTGCTGCTCCCACGCGAGATGTGTCACGAAGAGATCGAAGGTCGCGTCGCCATCCACGTCACCGAGCGCGATGCCCATGTTCGCCGCCGTGCCGCCGAGCGCATTGAACGCCACGCCGCGCACGAGCGCCTCTTCGCTGAACGTTCCATTGCGCCGATTGATGAAAAGCCGGTTCGGCTGACCGTCGTCCGCCACGAAGATGTCCGGCCAGCGATCGCCATCGAAGTCCGCGCAGACCACACCCATGCCCGGGCCTGGCTTCGCGGCGAAACCGGACGCCACCGTCACATCTTCAAACGCGACCTTGCCCGCCACGCCGCGGTTGCGGAAGAGCCGCGTCACCGTGCCCGCCATGCCCTGCGGCCCGCAGTATTCCTGCGCGCCCCGGGTGTCGAAGCACTTTTGCGTCGGGGCGTAATCGACATAGTTCGCAACCACCAGATCCAGCCAGCCATCGCGGTCGTAGTCGAAGAACGCCGCGGACATTCCCCAGCGCGTGTTCTCGATGCCGGCCTCCTTCGTCACCTCCTGAAATTTTCCACCGCCACGATTCACGAATAACCGCGCCGCGCCGAACTCGGTTAGCAACACGTCCGGCAATCCGTCGTTGTTCATGTCACCCACCGCCACGCCCATGCCGTGGCCGGTGACATCAAGACCAGACCCCGCGCTCACATCGCGAAACGTCCCGTCGGGTTGCTGCTGATACAGACGATTGCGCGACGCGGAGGACGACGGGACGCAATGGACGAGATACAGGTCCAGCCGGCCGTCGTTGTCGAAATCCAGCAACGCGCCGCCTGAGCCGATCGATTCGGGCATGAAGTAAGCGCCGGTCGCGCCCGAGTCGTGAACGAAATCCACGCCGCTCGTCTTCGTCGCATCCTGAAACCAAGCGGGACTCGCAACGGGCTTTGGCGGCGACGGCGCGGCGTCCTCGCGTTGGCAGCCTGACCCGATGATCAGCGCGCCTGCAGCAAGTAGAAGAAGTGGGGGGTTACTTCGCATCACCGAATCACGCGCACGGTTCCGTTCCTATCCACGGCGATCTCCTTCGCTCCGGCGGGCAGCGTCGAAGACGTTGGCTTCCCGCCCGGCCAGCGCACGAAAAGTTCGGTCGGCGCTGCGGGTGCGGCCAGCAGCTGCACCGCGCCATCCTGCGACCAATATCCGGAACCGGCGCGAATCTCTCGCACCGGCCCGAAGCGTTCGCCGAACTTCAATCGCAGCGTCGCGCCGACGCCTGTTGGATTTCCGCTCGGCCCCACCAACCGAACGTGCAAGCCCGGACGCGCCGCCATGTTCCGATACAGCTTCGTCTCCGCTCCGTGCTGCGCGACGACGAGATCCGCGCGACCATCGCCATCGAAGTCACTCGCCGCCGCGCCACGTTGCTCGCCGTAGATCGCGATTCCGCTCGCCATTCCCGACATCGCCGAGAAACCGCCTTTGCCATCGCCGCGCAGCAGCAGGCCGCGGCCGGCATCGAGTCGCGACGTCTCCGGGCGCGTGGCGAAAAAGTTCTGGCTCAGGAAAGTGTCCTCAGCGCCATCGCCATCAAAGTCCGCCACGCAGACTCCGAACGCGGGAGCCAGCTGCGCCTCGATGGGCAAGGGCCGCGCCTCGAAACGCCCGCCACGGTTGAGGAACACCGTCGATTCAAGCCAGGTCGCTTCGAGAATTTTCGCTGCACGACCGCGCTCGCCCAATGCCTCCTCCACGCTCGCGCGACTGAACGTCTCGAAGTTCGGGAACCGATCCAGCAACCACGGCAGGCTCCGCGAGTGCGTCCACACGTTGTAGATGGGCACATACTTTCCGAGCGCGGAGTCGAACTCACTTTCGATCAACCCCACGCCGCCATCGCCGTTGAAATCGCCGAAGTAGAGTCGCAGCGGCTTCGCTCGCGCGTGCTCGAACTTCGTGTTGCGTCCCCAGTTCGACGCGATCAAGTCCATGCGACCATCGCCATCGAAATCTCCCGCGCTTACTCCGTTCCACCAGCCCGTGAACGTCTCGAGACCAAACGCCTTCGTCGCATCCGTCAACGTGCCGGCATCGTTGCGAAACACGCGGAGCGAACCCCATTCGCAGGCAAGCACCAGTTCGCCATCGCCGTCGCCGTCCAGATCCGTGATCACCGCGCCGCTCACCAATCCCGCTGTCGCAAGCGATGCCGTGTTGTTGGTATCGATCAACCAGCGACCGTTCACTTGCCGCTGCAGCATCGACGGCGCGGCTTCCGGCCAGCGGCCCGGTATGCAACGTCCACCCACGAACAGTTCCAATCGACCATCGCCATCGAGATCCGCCATTGCCAGCGGTCCCGTCGATGCGGCGGAGCCGGGAAGTGAATCATCGACAGCCAGGCGCGGTGCCGCGCCCGGTTTGCTTTCCAGCTCGTAGCGCCGCGCCACCGGGCCATTGGAAGTTCCCTGCTCGTAGTAGCTCGAACCAGCCAACAGCGCGACGCGTCCGTCCGCAGCGCGATGACCCAGCACCGCAGTTTGCGAACGCGCGAGCGATTGCTCCAAGGCAGGATCACTCATTGGCTTGAACCCGCCCCTCCTGTCATTGTGCAACAGCGTCAGCTTCGCACCCTTGCCGCCCGGCAGAATCAAATCGTCCCAGCCGTCGCCATCCACATCGAACCAGCTCACGCCGGGACCGAGCGCGCTCAATCGAATCGGCAGCATCGGTTGACGCGCGAAGTCATCGAACGGCTCAGCAACGTGAACATGCGCGACTCGCGACGAGACATCTTCAAACAGCGGTTGGTCTGCGGAAGAAGCGTGCCGCGGCGACGGAATCGCCGCCGCTTCGTCGATCTCGTAGATGCGATTCGGCAGCGCGTTCGCCACCGTGGAACGCGCGCCTGAGCGCCACGTGACTTGAATCGTCAACCGATTCGTCGCGGAACCCGCCGCGAAGACGCGCATCGCATCATCCGACGACAGGTAACGCCCGCCGCTGATCATTTCCTGACTCTGGCCCGGCACCGCGCCGCCGAGCACACGAATCTTCGCGCCGATGCCGCGCGTGTTCGGAGCGCTGCCTTTCAGCCGGACGGCGAGGCGCGGCGCAACGGTGTTGTTGCGCAGCAGGCTGGCGGGATCGTTCGAGTTGTTGATGAGCACGTCGAGGTCGCCATCGTTATCAAGATCGGCGAGGCACATGCCTTGCGAAACCGCGCGCACGTCGAAACCCCACGCCGCGGACACGTCGGCGAAGCGCAGATCGCCGAGATTGCGCAGCGCGAGGTTCGCGGTGTTCAGGCGCGGGTAAAGGCGGTTGAGCCCGGATTGATCCGCGGGCGGCATAGCGCGTCCGCCGCGCATCCGCGCCTCGTTCACGCGGCGGTTCGCATCCATGTTCATGTAATCGCGCTCGAAGCCATTCGCGACCAGCAGGTCTTCGTAGCCGTCGAGATCGACATCGAGAAAGATCGATGCCCACGCCCATTCCGCGCCTTCAAGCCCGGCGAAATGGGCGGTCTCCGCGAACGTGCCGTCGCCACGCCCGAGCTGGAGCATGTTGCGCGGCGATTGCGGACGGCGCGCAACGTCGGCGAAGAGATGGATGTTCGGATTCGGCTCGTTCTTCTGCACGAGCCGCCGCCAGTGCTCGCGGCTCAGCATGTCGGCGGTGAAGAAATCATCAAAGCCGTCGCGGTTCACATCCGCGACATCGATGGCCATGGTGGAGAGGCTCGTCTGCCGCAGCGCGCGGGCTGGCGCAGCGCGGAAGGTTCCCCGGCTGTCGTTGATCCAAAAGCGATCCGGCGTGGAAAAATCGTTGCAGACATACAAGTCCGGCGCGCCATCACCATTGAAGTCGCGCAGCATCACGCTCAGTCCCCATTCGTGGAGCGGCCCAGCGAGCGGTTGTCCCTGTTCGTCGCGGAACGCACCGGAGTCGAACGGCACCGCGACAAACCTTCCGCCGCCCGCGTTGCGATAAAACACGTCCGCCTCGCCAATCTCGTCGTGCAAGACCTGTCCGCCGCCGCCGGCCCCGACCTTGAATCGGAACGCGAAACGATTGGTCAGATCCGGCGCGGTCAAGGGACGTCCGCCGAACGCCGTCGGCACCGGCTTGCCATCGATGGTGGAAATGGTGAACCGCGCGCCGGGAAGATCGCGAATCGTCGAGGTGCGATAATTCGCGACGTAGAGGTCGAGCGCGCCGTCGCCATCGACATCCGCGAGCGCCAGCGAGCTGCCACACGAACCGCGATTCAAGACAGCGTCCGTCGCCGGAGCCGCGAACTTTCCGCGTCCGTCGTTCACGAAGAGATGTGTGCCCTGGCCGACGGAGTTGACGATCAGATCCAAATCACCATCGCCATCCACATCCGCGAACGCCGTTCCCGTGGCGTCCAGTTGCGCGCACGCGCCGAGTCCGGCGGCGGCGGTGACGTTGCGAAACTTCCAGTTGCCGTCGTTGCGAAATAGCGCGCTGCCGCCGCCGAGCCCGGCGAAGAATACGTCGCACCAGCCGTCGCCATCGACATCGCCAGCCGCGACGCCCGAGCCGTTGAGGAGAATCTGGTTGGTGTAGTGACGCGATGGCGGAATGAAATTGGTGAACGCGAGTCCGGTGGCTTCCGGTCGCATCACGGAGAAACCGGGCGCGCCTTCCGTCGAAAGCCGGACCGCGAGCGAACGCGCGCCGGGCTGTACCTGCCATTCCGCCGCCCTTGCGACGATCGGAGTTGCAACGAACCACACCAAGGCGATCGCGAATGGAGCAAGGCGTCTGGTTTGCGGCGGGCGTGACATGCGGTGAACGTTCCCGCCAGCCTACAAACGGGCGGGAGACAAGGCGAGCGTCTTCCGCCCGACGCCGGCTTCGAGGGCGAGCGCTTCCCGTTTGACCACGCGTTGTTCGCGCACAACACTGGAGCGCGTGAATTTGAGCGTCATCCTCGAAGTCAACCAGCTCACGAAGAGTTATCCGAACGGCAGCGGCACGCTGACCGTGGTGAAGGACATCAGTTTCAAGATCGAGGCCGGCTCGTCGTGCGCGATTGTCGGGCCGTCGGGCAGCGGCAAGACGACGCTGCTCGGATTGTGCGCCGGACTGGATCAGCCAACCTCCGGCGAAGTCCGGCTCGCCGGCACCCGCCTCGGCAGTCTTGATGAGGATGGCCGCGCCCGCGTACGGAATGAAGTCGTCGGGTTTGTGTTCCAGAATTTCCAGCTCATCCCGACGCTGACCGCCGTGGAGAACGTGATGTTGCCGCTCGAATTGCGCGGCCAGAAACAGGCGCGCGATGAAGCCGTGAAGCTGCTGGATCGCGTCGGGCTCGGACAACGCCTCGGGCATTATCCCACGCAACTTTCCGGCGGCGAACAGCAGCGCGTGGCCCTGGCGCGGGCGTTCATCAATCGACCGAAGATTCTTTTCGCCGACGAACCGACGGGGAATCTCGACGCGGAAACCGGTCATCTGGTCATCGAAAATCTCTTCGCCTTGAACGCCAGCCTCGGCACCACGCTCGTGCTGGTGACGCATGACATGGAGCTGGCCAGCCGCGCCCAGCGGGTGATTCGCCTGAGGGGCGGCGCGGTGGTGAACGGGGAGTGACGCGATGAGCAACCCGACTTCCCCCAATCTCCTCGGCCATCTCTTCTCGTCGTGGACGTGGCTGATGGCGTGGCGCGACAGCCGCGCGAGCCGGCGACGGCTGCTGTTCTTCTCCTGCTCCATCGTGCTCGGCATCGCGGCGCTCACGGCCATCGGCTCGCTCGGCGTCAACCTCGAGCGCGCGCTGGAGGAACAGGCCAAGAGCCTGCTCGGCGCGGATCTCGTCATCGGCTCGCGGCACACGTTCACCGCCGAGGAGGAAAAGATGTTCGCCGGGATCGGCGGCGAGCAATCGCGCGAAGTTTCCTTCCCCTCGATGATTCATTTCGTGAATTCCAAGGGCGCGCGGCTCGTGCAGGTGCGCGCGCTCGACGGCCGCTTCCCGTTCTACGGAAAGCTGGAGACGGAGCCGGCCGCTGCCGCCGAAGAGTTTCGCAAGGGCGGCGGCGCGCTCGTCGAGCAAAGCCTGCTCACGCAGTTCAACGCGAAGGTGGGCGACACGATCAAAGTCGGTGAACTCACCACGCGCGTCGCGGGCAGCCTGCTCAAGGTGCCGGGCGAAACCGTCATCTTCGCCACCATCGCGCCGCGCGTGTACCTGCCGATGTCGGATCTGCCACGCACCGGGCTGATGCGCGAAGGCAGCCTCGCGCGCCATCGCATCTCGTTCAAACTGCCGGAGACTGTCGATGCGCAAAAACTCGTCGAGCAGCTCAAGCCGAAGCTCGATGCGAATCGCCTGACGCAGAACACCGTCGAGGAACGCAAACGTGACCTTGGCCGTTCGATGGACAATCTCTACTCGTATCTGAATCTCGTGGGCTTCATCGCGCTGCTGCTCGGCGGAGTCGGCGTGGCCAGCGCGATTCACGTCCATGTGAAACAGAAGCTCGGCACCGTAGCCGTGCTGCGTTGTCTCGGCGGCTCCATCGCGCAAACTTTCGCCGTGTATGTCGCGCAAGGCATGGCGCTCGGGCTGTTCGGCGCGGCGCTCGGCGCGGCGCTGGGCATCGCGATCCAGGCCGCGCTGCCGCGCGTGCTCGCGGACCTCATCCCGTTCGAGTTCGAGTTTCGCACGTCGTGGTGGGCCGTCGCGCGCGCGATGTCCACCGGCTTCATCATCTGCCTCCTGTTCGCGTTGCTGCCGCTGCTGGCGGTGCGGCGCGTCTCGCCGCTCGCCGCGATTCGCGTGTCCGCCGGTTCGCAAACCAGCGGTCGCGATCCGCTGACGTGGATTGTGGCCGGTGCGCTCGCGGCGGACGTTCTCGGCTTCGCGCTCACGCAGGGCCGCGACTGGCGCGTCGGGCTTGGCTTCGCTGGCGGCCTGTTGGTGGTGTTCGCGTTGCTTGCGGCAACGGCGAAGGGCCTGATCGTCGCCACGCGCAAATTCACTCCGGCCGGCGCGCCGTTCACCGTCCGGCAGGGCCTCGCGAACTTGCATCGCCCAAACAACCGCACGCTGCTGCTGCTGCTCTCGCTCGGGCTCGGGACGTTCCTGATGTCGAGCCTGTATCTGGTGCAGCAGACGTTGCTCACACAGCTCATTTCGTCGGACCGGAAGGAACAGCCCAACGCGATCCTGTTCGACATCCAGCCCGACCAGCGCGAAGGCGTGAGCAACTTAGTCCATTCGCTCAAGCTGCCGATCCTCGACGAGGCGCCCATCGTGACGATGCGGCTGAGCTCGCTGAAGGGCCGCGCGGTGGAATCGATTCTCACGAACAAGAACAGCGGCATCCCGAACTGGACGCTGCGCCGCGAGTATCGCTGCACCTACAGCGACCGCCTGCGCGACAGCGAGAAGCTCATCGCCGGCGCCTGGCCGCCAAAGACCAACGGCACGGAGGTGATTCCCATTTCCGTCGAGGATGGCATCGCGAAGGAACTGCAGATCGGCCTGGGCGATGAAGTCATCTGGGACGTTCAAGGCGTGCCGATGAAGACGCGCGTGACCAGCCTGCGCGAAGTGGACTGGCGCCGCGTGCAGCCGAACTTCTTCGTCGTGTTCCCGCCCGGCGCCTTGGAGGACGCGCCGTCGATGCACGTGCTGGTAACGCGCGTGAAATCCAGCGAGGAATCGGCGCTGCTCCAGCGCGAAGTCGTGACCGAGTTTCCCAGCGTGTCCGCCATCGACCTCACGCTGATCCTGCGCACGCTCGACACCATCCTGGAACAGATCGCGTTCGTGGTGCGGTTCATGGCGATGTTCACCGTCGCGACCGGATTGCTGGTGCTCGTCGGCGCGCTGGTGACCGGGCGTTTTCAGCGCATTCAGGAGAGCATTCTGTTGCGCACGCTCGGCGCGTCGCGCCAGCAGATTTTCCGCGTGTTGTTCGTCGAGTATGCGGCGCTGGGATTGCTGGCGGCGTTGACCGGTGGTTTGCTGGCGACCGGAGCGGCGTGGGCAATTTCCGTGTTCGTCTTCAGGGCCAGCTTCGCCCCGACCGTGATGCCGCTGGTGGTCGCGCTCATCGCCGTGCCGGCGCTGACGGTGATGACGGGTTTCCTGATGAGCCGCGGCGTGATGAATCATCCGCCGCTGGCCATCCTCCGTTCCGAGGCGTGACGGGTTTCTCAACCACGGATGGACACAGATAAACAC
>JBDHQG010000154.1:0-8242 GCA_039806925.1 Limisphaerales bacterium | reverse complement strand
GGAAACCGGAACGTCGATCCGCTGCTGAAAAAAATCCCGGCCTTCGCGGAAACGACGGGCTTCACCTCGTGGGAGTCGGCGCAAGTCCTGTGGGATTGGTTCAGCCTGCAGCCGGGCTCGCCCGCCCGCAACGCCGGGCCGAACGGGCGCGACCAGGGCGGCGTCATCCCGGTGGGCGTTTCGATCACCGGCGAGCCGGCGGAAACCACGTCGCTGAATGCCGCGACGCTCCTCGTCGGCCTGAACCGCACGGACGGCGTTCCGACCAACGGCTTTGCCAGCGGTTCCGGCTACACGCACTACCGCTGGCGTCTTGATGGCGGCGCGTGGAGCGCCGAAACCCCCGGCAACACCCCGATCACCCTCACGGCCCTGGCCAATGGCCCGCACTTTGTCGAAGCCGTCGGCCGGCGTGACTCGGGCTTCTATCAGGACGATCCGGCCTTCAGCGCCGAGTCGGTGGTGACGGTCTCCCGCACCTGGACGGTGAACACCTCGCGTTCCCCGCTGCGCTTGAACGAAATCCTTGCCGCGAACTCCGGCGTGCTGGTCCACGAAGGCCGCACGCCGGACGCCATCGAGCTGTTCAACGAAAGCGGCTCCGCGGTGAACCTCGCCGGCGTGCGCCTCACCGATGATCTCACGGCGCCCGACAGGTTCATCTTCCCGGCGGGCGCGAGCATTCCGGCCGGGGGCTACCTGACGGTTTACGCGGGCAGCGCGAATGGCGCGTCCGGTTTCCACACCGGCTTCACGCTCGCGCAGGAAGGCCAGTCGCTGCATCTCATCGACGCAGCGGCGCGCGGCGGGGCGGTGATTGATTCCATCACGTTCGGCTTGCAGGTGACGGATCTGTCGATCGGCCGCGGCGTGGATGGCTCGTGGGGATTGACGGCACCGACGTTCGGCGCGGCGAACCGTGGCGCCCGGCTCGGCAGCCCGGACGCGCTGCGCATCAACGAATGGCTCGCGGTCGCGACCGCGCCGTTCAACACCGACTTCGTGGAGCTCTACAACCCCGCGCCGCTGCCGGTGTCCCTCGGCGGTTTGTTCCTGACCGACGAAATCATCGGACGGAAGGATCGTCATGTGATGCCCGCGCTCAGCTTCATGCCGGGCTTCGGTTACCAGCGGCTCGTGGCGGACGGCGATTCCAGCGCGGGCGCCGATCACCTCGACTTCAGCCTCAACGGCGACCAGGGCGAGATCGGCCTGTTCCTGCCGGACCTCACGCCCGTCGATTGCGTGTATTACCAGGCGCAGCGCCTGAACGTCTCGCAGGGCCGCAGCCCCAACGGCGGGACGGCCCTCGCCTTCTTCGACACGCCGACGCCCGGCGCGCCGAACCCGCTCATCGTCGTGAATCCGCAGGGCGGCGCCCTGGTCATCAACGAGGTGCTGGCAAACAACGCCAGCGCGCTGGAGAACGGGCGCACGCCGGACTGGGTCGAGCTCTACAACGGCACCACGAACGTCATCAACCTCGCGGGCTGCAGCCTCACGGACGACACGTTGCAGCCGCGGCGCTTCGTCTTCCCGGCGGGCGCGGGCATTGCGCCGGGCGCCCACCTCCGCGTGCTCTGCGATCCGGGCAGCCTGATCTCCGGCGCGCTGGTGAACACGAACTTCGCGCTCAAGTCCTCGGGCGGCGGCGTCTACCTCTTCGACGCGCCGGGCAACGGCGGCAGCCTGCTCGCCTCCGTGACCTACGGTTTGCAGGCGGCGGATCTTTCCATCGGGCGCGTGCCGGATGGCTCCGGCACGTTCCGGCTCACCCTGCCGACGCCGGATGCCGCGAACGCCCCGGTGACCACGCTCGGCAACATCGCCAGCCTGAAGATCAACGAATGGCTCGCGGACCCGGCGCCGGGCGACGATGACTGGTTCGAGGTTTACAACCCGGGCCCGCTTCCGGTCGCGATCGGCGGCCTGCACCTGACGGATGATCTGAACAACCGCACGAAGCATGTGATCGCGCCGCTCTCCTACATCGGCTTCGGCACGAACGCGTACCAACGCTTCGTGGCCGACGGCAACACCGGCGCGGGCGCGGACCATGCCGGCTTCTCGCTCCGCGGCGCGGGCGAGGCGCTGGGCATTTCCACGGCGGGCGGCGCGCTGATCGATGGCGTCGCGCTCGGCGCGCAGGCCGCCGACATTTCCGAGGGCCGCTTCCCGGACGGCGCGACGAACATCGTCCGCTTCGCGGGCACGCCGTCGCCGGGTGAATCCAACTGGCGCGAGCTGGCGGACGTCGTGATCAGCGAGGTGCTGACGCACACCGATTCGCCGCTGGAGGACGCCGTCGAGCTGCGCAACACCACCGGCGCGCCCGTTGACATCAGCGGCTGGTGGCTGAGCGATGATCCGGGCGCGTTGCGCAAGTATCAGATTCCGTCGCCGACCATCGTTCCGGCCAACGGCTTCGCCGTGATTTACGAGTCGGCGTTCACCAACGCGGAGCTGGCGGCGGTTCCTTTCGCCCTCAGCTCGCACGGGGACGAGGTGGTGCTCAGCGCCTTCGCGAACAACGCGCTGACCGGCTACCGCGCGCTGGTGGACTTTGGCGCGGCGGACAACGGCGTCTCCTTTGGCCGCCATGTGACGAGCGACGGCCGCGTCGAGTTCGTCGCGCTCGTCGCGCATACCTTCGGCGCGGACGACCCGGATACCGTCGAGGAATTCCGGCAGGGCGCCGGGGCGACGAACGCGGCCCCGCGCGTCGGCCCGGTTGTCATCAGCGAGATCATGTACCATCCGCCGGACCTCGGCACGAACGACAACACGCGTGACGAATACATCGAGCTGCACAACATCAGCACCACGCCGGTCGGGCTCGTCGAGGGCACGAACAGCTGGCGTCTGCGCGACGCGGTGGACTTCGACTTCGCGCCGGGCACGGTGATTCCGGCGGGCGGCTACCTGCTGGTGGTGGGCTTCGACCCGGCGAACAATCCCGCGGCGCTGGCCGGATTCCGCGGCCGCTACAACCTCGGCGGCTCGACGCCAATTGTCGGCCCCTATTCCGGCAAGCTCGGCAACGACAGCGATGACATCGAGCTGCGCAAGCCCGGCGTTCCGGACATCGAGGGCGTCGATTCGATCCTCGTCGAGCGCGTGCGCTACGCGGACGTCGCGCCGTGGCCGCTCAACGCGGACGGCATCGGCTTCTCGTTGCATCGCGAGTCCATGACTGCGTTTGCCAACGACCCCGCGAACTGGTTTGCGGATGCGCCGTCGCCCGGGCCGTCGACCTCCACGGGCGACACGGATGACGACGGCCTGCCCGACAGCTGGGAATCGCAGTTTGGCTTCGATCCGCTGAACCCGCTGGATGCCGGGCTGGATGCCGATGGCGACGGGCTGACCAACCTGCAGGAGTTCCAGATGGGCAGCAATCCGCGCGACGCGTCCAGCGGCATCTCGATCAGCTCCATCACGCTGTCGGTCGATGGCACGAACGTGGTGCTGAGCTTCATCGCGTTCGCGAACCAGACCTACACCGTCGAGGCCGCGACGAGCTTCGGCGGATCGTGGACGCCGGTGCGGGACATCGCGGCGGAGGCGACGACGCGCACCGTTCAAGTCCCCGTGCCGGTGAACGGCCCGATGAAGTTCTTCCGCCTGCGCACGCCGTGGCGCTTCGCGACCGCGACCGAATCGCGCATCGATTCGATCCAGACCGCGCCGGGCAGCCAGGTGAAGCTGGCCTTCACCGTCGCGCCGAATCGCGCCTGCGTGTTGGAACAGCGCGCCAGCCTCACCGGCGGTTCATGGACGACGGTGACGAATGTTCCGTCGTCGGCCGCCGCGCAGAACATTGAAGTCACGGTGCCGCGCCCGGGCGGCTCCGGATTCTTCCGCCTGCGCACGCCATAACGCGGCGGGCACAGTTCAATCATCGCAACGGCGCTCCTGAAACCAGGAGCGCCGTTGTGCTTTGCGGATTGCGCTTCCCGCGCGGCTGCGCTGACATCCGGGCATGACTCGCTTGAAATCCATCCGGCTGGCCGTCGCATTGACAGGGATCGCGATCACCGGTCCCGGCCACGCGGCGCCGCTGACCCTGGAGCGCACGAACCACTGGCTGGTCATCCGCGGCCCGACGCTCCCGGGCGAAATTCGCATCAACTACCTCGAGGCGTATTGCCGCGCGGGCTCGACGGACGCCGACTGGGTGAAGCACACGGTGATTCCGCATCGCAACGAATTCATCTCGATGAACGCCGGCTCGACCGTGCTGCGTCTCAAGGACACCTTGCAGGACGGCGTGACGGTGGAGCACACGATCACCGCGCGGGAGGATGAGGTGGACTTCCGCCTGGTCGCGCACAATCCGGGCCCGCAACGCAGCGAAGCCCACTGGGCGCAGCCCTGCGTGCGGCTCAGCGCGTTCATGGGTTTCGACGAGAAGACGGCGGGCAACGCGGAGGACTACTTGCCGCGCTGCTTTATTTTCCTCGACGGCAATCTCGCCCGCCTGCCGACGCGCGACTGGGCCACGAAGGCGCGTTATGTGCCGGGCCAGACGTGGCGTCCGGCGCATGTGCCGGCGACCGACGTGAACCCGCGTCCGCTCAGCCCGCTAGTGCCGGACAACGGGTTGATCGGCGCCTTCAGCGCGGACGGGAAATGGATCTTCGCGACGGCGTGGGAGCCCTACCAGGAGCTGTTTCAAGGAGTCGCCCGCTGCCTGCACTCGGACTTTCGGCTCGGCGGTCTCGCGCCGGGCGGGCGAAGGGAAATTCGCGGGAAAATTTATCTCGTGCCGAATGACGTGCCGGCGCTGCTGAAGCGCTACGCCCGCGACTTCCCCGAACACCAGCCTCGCAAACCATGAACGAGCCGGCTGCCGGCATCATTCCGCCGCCACCGTCGCCGCGCCCGCGCTGGTGGCTGCTGCTGGTCATTCTCGCGGCGGGCGTCGTCGCGTGTTTCGCCCTGTGGTTTGTGCCGCACCGCTCGCGGCAGCATTTCAACCTCAACATCGCGCGCGTGGTCTTGTTCACGCTGGGCGCGCTGTTGATCTGGCTGTTTGCCCTCTCGCGGTTGCGCTGGCGCGTTCGCTGGGCGGCGGCCGCCTGCGGCATCGCCGTGGCCGGTTTGCCGGCCGCGGCATTTCGGATCCGCGGTGTCGATGGAGACCTGGTCCCGATCCTCGAATTCCGGTGGGTGCATCGTGACCTCGCGAAGCCGGCGGCCACGGACGGAAACGTTCCGGCGAATCGGCTGCCGGGCGCGGCCGATTTCCCGCAGTTTCTCGGGCCGAACCGGAACGGGGTTCTGGCCGGCCCGCGTCTGGCGACGAATTGGACGGCCCGGCCCCCAGCGCAACTCTGGCGGCAGCCGGTGGGCGCGGCGTGGTCGGGCTTCGTCGTCGCCGGAGCCGCCGCCATCACGCAGGAGCAACGCGGTTCGGACGAGGTCGTGGTGGCCTACGATCTGGCGACCGGTCGCGCGCTCTGGTCGCACGCCGATCCGGTGCGTTACTTCACGACGCTGGCGGGCGAAGGGCCGCGGGCGACGCCGGCCATCGCCGGCCAGCGCGTCATCGCGCTCGGGGCCACGGGGGTGTTGAACTGTCTGGATCTCGCCACCGGCCGGCTGCTCTGGACGAAGGACATCTTGAGGGAGCACGGCGGCGGCTTGCCGGACTGGGGAGTGTCGGGATCGCCCTTGGTCTTCGACGATCTCGTGGTCGTGAATCCGGGCGGCGGCGACAACCGTTCCGTCGTGGCGTATCAGCTCGCGGACGGCGCGCTGCGCTGGACGGCCGGCAGGCGCGGGGCGAGTTACAGTTCGCCCCTGGTCACGACGATTGCGGGCGTGCGACAGGTGTTGCTCTTCGGCGGAACGCTGGCGGGCCACGACGCGGCATCGGGCGACGTGCTGTGGGAATTTCGCTGGCCGGGCGGACATCCACACATCGCCATGCCGGTGCGCGTGACGGAGAGCGACTGGATTCTTTCGAGCGGCTACGGCACCGGCAGCGCGCGCGTCTCGGTGGCGCGCGACGGGGCGGGGAAGTGGTCGGCGAAACAGGTGTGGCGGACGAACCGGCTGAAATCGAAGTTCGCGAATCCCGTGCTGCATCGGGGCCACGTCTACGGATTGGATGACGGCATCCTGGCGTGCCTGGACGCGGAGACGGGCGGCCTCCGGTGGAAGGATGGCAAGTATGGCCACGGCCAGGTGCTGCTTGTCGGCGAGCTGCTGCTCGTGATGGCCGAGAGCGGCGAGGTGGTGTTGCTCGATCCGCGGCCGGATGGCTTGCGGGAGCTGGCGCGCCTTGTGGCGCTGGCCGGCAAGACCTGGAATCCGCCGGCGCTGGCCGGGGAATATCTGCTTGTCCGCAACGACAGCGAAGCCGCGTGTTTCCGGCTGCCCGTGATGCAATGAGCCCGGCCGTGTTCGCGTGTTTGCATTTCCCGCCCGCCCGATAAACTGGCGCCATGCCTGAGCTTGCTGAAGTGGAATTCCTTCGCCGCCGCTGGGACGTTGGCGTCGGTCAAAACATTCTGGACGTCGCGTTGCATTCGGAAAAACGGATATTTCGCGGCAACGATCTGGCGGCGCTGCGGCGTGTCCTACCGGGCGCGAGGTTGATTGGTTCTGAAGCCCGCGGCAAACAGATGCTGTTTCGGTTCAACCGCGACGCATGGCTCGGCGTGCATCTCGGGATGACCGGCGAGTTGCGGCACGAGCCGCGTGACTTCCCTCCGGGCAGACACGATCACCTCGTGCTGCGGCAGGCCCGCCAGGCGCTCGTCTTCAGCGATCCGCGCGCGTTCGCCGCTCAAGGGCGTGCTCCTGCGGCAGGAGTTTTTCATCGGCATCGGCAACTGGATGGCGGACGAAATTCTTTGGCGCGCGAGGATTCACCCGCGTCGCGCGGCGGGCAGGCTGTCGGCTGCTGAACGGCGCGTGCTTTGGAAGGCGATCCGATTCGTGTGCGCCGGCGCATTGCGCATCGTGGCGAAGGATTACTCGGACCCGCCGGCGTCATGGCTGTTCCGGCATCGATGGGAGAAGGGCGGGCGTTGTCCGAGGGATGGCGGCGAACTGGACCGCGCGACGATTGGCGGCCGGACGACGGCGTGGTGTCCGCGTTGTCAGCCCCGTTGAGCGGAGTCCGGCCAGAAGCGGTTTCGGAACAGGCTTACATCGAAGCGCGTTTTGTCTTCGGTGACGAGATGGCAGAGGATTTCTCCGACGGCACTGGCGAATTTGAAGCCGAGGCGTCGCGTGAAGAATGATTCGTGGCACGTGAGGCGTGATCGGGCGCAGCTTGAGGGACCGTTGCCCAAAACCCGGACCGCGACCGGTCCCCGGTCGCAACGGGTGAAGCGTATCAGCATCGCGGAAGTCTGCGCGGATCGTCGCCCGGGCCACGCGCTGCGAGCCGGGACGGCTCGCGCTCCGGGCCTGTTGCCGCCGGTCATCCTCCTTCACGAGACTCATTGGAGCCGTCCGCCGGACTCGATACTGGACACCCCCTGCGCGCTTGTTCATCCTGCGCGTCATTCTTTTTCTGATATGAGAACTCTCTTGATCGGCATCGACAGCGGCACGCAATCGACCAAAGCCCTCGTGGTGGACGCGAAGAACGGCAAGGTGCTCGGCTCCGGCGCGCAGGCTTACGATTTGATCCCGAACCTCCCGCCCGGCGCGAAGGAACAGCATCCGCACTCGTGGCGCGAGGCGACCGCCTCCGCCATCCGCCAGGCACTACGTGGCGCGAAAGCCACGGCGTCCGAGGTCAAAGCCATCGGTGTCAGCGGACAGCAACATGGCTTCGTGCCGCTCGACAAGGCCGGCGAAGTCATCCGTCCGGCGAAGCTCTGGTGCGACACCGCCACCGCAGCCGAGTGCGAGGAGATCACGGAAAAGCTCGGCGGTCCCAAGAAGACGCTCAAGGCGCTCGGCAACACCGTGCTGCCCGGCTTCACCGCCTCGAAGATTCTCTGGCTAAAAAATCACGAGCCGAAAAACTTCGCGCGCCTCGCCAGCGTGCTGCTCCCGCATGACTACCTCAACTTCTGGCTGACCGGCGAGAAGGTGATGGAATACGGCGACGCCAGTGGCACCGCGCTGCTCGACGTGCGCAAGCGCAAGTGGTCCGCCGCCGCGCTTGAAGCCATTGACGCCGGCCTCGCCTCCAAACTTCCCCGGCTCATCTCCAGCGATCAACCCGCCGGCATCCTGCAAGCCTCGACCGCCAAGCAGCTCGGGCTGCAGCGCG
>JBDHQG010000153.1:0-8280 GCA_039806925.1 Limisphaerales bacterium | reverse complement strand
GAAGAATCTCGAGTTCGTCGAGCTGTTCAATGCGCTGGGCGAGCCGCAGGACATCAGCGGCTACCGGCTTGATGGCGCGGCGGATTTCAGGTTTCCGTCCGGGACCGTGCTCGCGCCGGGAGCGTTTCTCGTGGTGGCGCAGAATCCGGCGGACGTGGAGGCGGCGTATGGAATCACCGGCGTGCTGGGGCCGTTTGCGAACACGAACAGCCTGCCGAATGATCGCGGGACGATCCAATTGCGCCACCGCACGGGCGCGGTGTTCCTCGAGGCGAATTACGACACGCAGCCGCCGTGGCCGGTGTCGCCGGACGGCGCGGGGCATTCGCTGGTGCTCGCCCGGCCATCGTACGGCGAGGGCAATGTCGAGGCGTGGGCGGCGAGCGATGCGGTGGGCGGTTCGCCGGGGCGGATGGATCCTTACACGGCGGAGCCGGCGCGCAGCGTGATGATCAATGAGTTCCTCGCGAACACGGACGAGCCGGAGCTGGATTTCATCGAGCTATACAACCACGGCAACCAAACGGTGGACATCTCAGGATGCTTCCTCAGCGATGCGCGGAACACGAACAAGTTCGTGATTCCGCCCGGCACCATTTTGTCGCCGCGCGGCTTCGTTTCATTCGATCAAGCGCAGCTCGGGTTCTCGTTGAGTTCGGGCGGCGAGCGCATTTACCTCCGCAACGCAGCCGGCACGCGCGTGCTGGACGCGGTGCGGTTCGAGGCGCAGGCGCGCGGCGTCTCGACGGGCCGGTTTCCGGATGGCTCGCCGGGATTCGCGGAGCTGGGCGCGAAGACGCCGGGCGCGGCGAACAGCCCGCTGCTTCTCCGCGACATCGTCATCAACGAGATCCTGTACAACCCCATCTCGCGCGACAGCGATGATGAATTCATCGAGTTGCACAACCGTGGCACGAACGCGACGGACCTCGGCGGCTGGCGGCTGCAAGGCGGGGTGACGTTCACGATCCCGGCCGGCACTTCGATTCCGGCGGGCGGCTACCTCGTGGTGGCGCGCAATGCGTCGCGGCTGATCTCGCGTTATCCGAATCTCAATGCGGGCAACACGGTGGGCGACTACGGCGGCAGTCTGGACAACGGCGGCGAGCGCATTGCGCTGGCGAGGCCGGAGCCGGAGATCACCACCAATGGCGCGGCGATTCTGACGAATTTCAATTACGCGGTGGCGGATGAGGTGACGTATCGCGACGGTGGGCGCTGGGGCAGATGGAGCGCCGGCGGCGGCAGCAGTCTGGAGCTGGTGGATGCGCGCGGCGACAATCGTCTCGCCGCGAACTGGGCGGACAGCGATGAAACCGCGAAGGCGGCGTGGACCACGGTGGAAGCGCGCGGCGTGCTGGACAACGGGACATCCGCGGCGGACCAGCTTCAGGTCTTCCTGCAAGGCGCGGGCGAGTGCCTGATCGACGACGTGGAGGTGCGCACGATGGCCGGCGTGAACTTGATCGCGAACTCGACGTTTGAAGGCGGCGCGACGGGCTGGACGGCGGAAGGAACGCAGGAGCGGTCCGGTCTCGAAGCGGGCGAGGGTTTCAACAGTTCCCAGTCGTACCACATCCGCGCCGCGGCGCGCGGGGACAATCAGATGAACCGCATTCGCACGCCGTTGACGGCGAGCCAGGCGGCGGGCCAGACGAACATCATCCGCGCGAAGGTGCGGTGGTTGCGCGGGCATCCCGAGATGTTGTTCCGGCTGCGCGGCAACTGGCTGGAGGCCGTGGTGACGATGAATTTGCCGGCGAATCCCGGCACGCCAGGCGCGGTGAACAGCCGGGCGGTTTCAAATGCGGCGCCCGCGATTTACGACGTCACGCATTTCCCGCCGGTGCCGGCGGCGAATGAGGCCGTGGTGGTGACGGCTCGCGCGCACGATGCGGATGGCGTCGCCTCGCTGCGCGTGCGCTATCGCCTGGATCCGGGCGCGACGTTGAACGACGTGGCCATGCGTGACGACGGCACGGGCGGCGACGCCGTGGCGGGCGACGGGCTTTACAGCGCGACGATTTCGGGGCAGCCGGCGAATGCGTTGGTCGCGTTTCAGATCGAGGCTTCCGATGCCGCGCAGCCGGGCAACGTGTCGAAATTTCCGGCGGATGCGCCGGCTCGGGAATGTCTCGTCCGCTTCGGCGAAAGCGTGCCGACGGGCAATTTTCCGTCCTACCGGATGTGGATGACGCAGGCGACGTTCAACACCTGGGACGCGCGAAACAACCTGAACAACTCGATGAACGATGTGACGTTCGTTCTCGGGAATCATCGCGTGATCTATAACACGGAGGCCGTCTACGCCGGCAGCCCGTACATCTCGCCGGGCTTCAACACGCCGACCGGCAACCGGTGCGGTTACTCGATTGATTTTCCGGCGGACGAGCCGTTCCTCGGGGACAACGGCCTGAACCTCGACTGGCCGGGCGGGCACGGCAACGAGAACACGGCGATCCAGGAGCAGATGGCCTATTGGATCGCGGATCAGATGAATGTCGCGTTCAGCCATCGCTATTTCATCCGGCTGGCGGTGAACGGCGTGACGGACATGCAGCGCGGCGGCGTGTTCGAGGCGGCGCTTCAACCGGGGACGGATTTCCTCAAGCAATGGTCGCCGGGGGACAGCGACGGCGACTTCTTCCGCATCGACCGCGCATTTGAGTTCAACGACGCGGGCGGAGTCATTGCCGATCCGGAACCGCAGCTCCGGGTTTACTCGACTCCGGATCTGGCGGCCGGCGGCGGGGTGAGGAAGAAGACGGAGAAGTATCGCTGGTACTGGCTGAAGCGGTCGTTCGAGACGGCGAATGATTACACGAACGTGTTCGCGGTTGCGGACGCGTTGAACACGACCGGGCCCGAGCCCTACACGTCGCACACCGGGGCGCTCGTGGACGTGGAGCAGTGGATGGGCATCTTCGCCGCGGAACATATCATCAACAATTTCGACAGCTGGGGCCACGACATCGGGAAGAACATGTACATGTATTTCCCCGAGAATGGCCGCGCGCAGCTCTACATGTTCGATCTCGACTGGCTCATGCTGGTGGCGGCGGGCAGCTACCCGGCGAATCCGGGCGCGGGCAGCGGGCAGCTGTTCGTGTGCGACGATCCGGTGGTGGCGCGCATGTATGCGCATCCGCCCTTCCGCCGCGCCTACTTCCGCGCGGTGCAGAACGCGGTGAGCAACGCGTTTGTGACGGCGAAGTACGAGGCGGTGATGGACGCGAAGTACGCCTCGCTCGTCGCCAACGGCATCACGCTCTGCGACGGGCAGAACCTGGTGGCGCCGGCGGCGGTGAAGACGTGGTTCAGCCAGCGGCGCGCCTTCCTCGTCAGCCAGCTCAACAGTGTCGCCGCCGGCTTCGCCATCACGAACAACGGCGGGAACGATTTCACGACCGGCACGAACTTGATCACGCTGTCCGGCACCGCGCCCGTCGATGTGAACGGCATCCTCGTGAACGGTGAAAGTTATCCGGTGACGTGGACGAGCGTGACGAACTGGTCGCTGCGGCTCCTCCTGCCTCCGGGGCAAACCACCTTCAGCCTGGTCGCCCTCGATGTCGCGGGGAACGTTCTGGGCCATCTGTCCGATGTGATTCAGGTTTCTTCGACGGCTGTCCCTGAATCGCCGGAGGGCAGGGTGGTGATCAATGAGATCATGTACAACCCGGTCCTGCCGGAGGCGGAGTTCGTGGAACTGTTCAACACATCGGCGACGTCGGCGTTTGATCTCTCGGGCTGGCGGTTGAACGGCGTTGACTACACGTTCCCGCCGGGAAGTTTCATCGAGCCGCGCGGCTTCCGGATCGTGGCCCGGGATGTGGCGTCGTTGATCACCGCCTACGGATCGAACGTGCCACCGGCGGCGGTGTTTGGCGGGCAGCTGGACGACGGTGGCGAGACGCTGAGCCTCATCCGCCCGGGAGCCACGCCGGCGGAGGATGCGGTGATCGACTCGGTGACGTTTGATGACGACGCGCCGTGGCCGTCGCGGGCGGACGGCGGCGGCTCCTCGCTGCAATTGATCGACGCGAACCAGGACAACACGCGTGTCGCAAACTGGTCGGACGGCTCGGGCTGGCGCTTCTACAGCTTCACCGCTGTTCCCGGCGTGAACGCCACGAATTTGAACCTGTTCCTCGGCTCGGCGGGCGCGGTGTTTGTGGACCGGGTGTCGCTCGTCGAAGGTTCGGTGCCGGAAGCCGGAGTGAACCTGGTGCAGAATGGAAGTTTTGAAACAGGCGCGCCCGGACCCTGGGCGGCGATCGGGAGCCACGCGGGATCCGCCGTCAGCTCCGAAGCGGCGTTTGATGGGGATTACAGCCTGCGCCTGGCCGCCACCGGTCCCGGCTCCAGCGGCAACCTGGTCGCGCAATATGTGGCGGGCGTGGCTTCCAATCTGACTTATACGTTCAGCTTCTGGTATCTGCCGAGCGCGAGCGGATCGACCGTGAGCTTCCGGCTCACGCTGACACACCGCTCCGTGAACCCGGTCAATTACCGCCCGGTCGGCGCCACGCCGGGGCTGGCCAATTCCTCCGCGGCCAGCCGCGCGCCGTTCCCGCCGCTGTGGATCAATGAAATCCTGCCGGACAACGCGGGCGGTCTCGCCGACAACGCCGGGGAACGCGAGCCGTGGGTCGAAATCTACAACGCCGGATCGAACGCCGTGAATCTCAGCGGCTGGTTCCTGAGCGACAGCTACACGAACCTCACGCGCTGGACGTTTCCGTCGGATGCCGTGATCGGCGCGGGCGAGTTTCGCCTCGTGTGGCTCGATGGTGAGCCGGCGGAATCCACACCGGTCGCGCTGCACGCGAGCTTCCGAATCCCGCCGGCCAACGGTTCGCTTGCGCTGGTGTTTCCGATGAACGGGACGCCGACGATTCTCGACTACGTGAATTACGCTCAGCTGGCGGCGGATCGATCGATTGGCTTCCATCCGGACGGCGTGCCCGGGCCGCGACAATCCTTTTTCCATCCGACGCCTGGGGCGGCCAACGATCCCGCCGCTCCGCCGGCGCGCCTCTTCATCAACGAATGGATGGCCGCGAACACCAGCTTCGTGATCGATCCGACGGACGGCGTGTTCGACGACTGGTTTGAATTGTTCAATCCGGGCGACGCGGCGGTGAGCCTCGCCGGATATTCGCTCTCGGATCGAATCACGGGCGCGGGCCGGTGGCCGGTTCCAGCGGGACAGGTTGTTCCAGCCCGGGGCTACCTGCTCGTGTGGGCGGATGAGAACGTGGAGCAGAACGGGATCGATCCCGCCGCGTTGCACGCCGGTTTCAAACTCAGCCAGGGCGGGGAGGCCATTGCGTTGTTTGCCCCGGATGGAAGCCTGGTGGATTCGGTGACGTTTGGAGCGCAGACAAACAACGTCAGCCAGGGGCGCTGGCCGGATGGAAGCGGGAACATCTTCTTCATGCCCGGGCCGACCCCGCGCGCGTCGAACCGCATTCCGTCCCAGCCCGGCGGGGAGATTCGCATTCTTTCCACGGGCATCGCGCCGAACGGCGACCTCGTGATCACCTGGAGCGCCGAGGCGGGCCGGGTCTACCGGGTGCAGTTCAAGGATGACTTGAGCGCCACGGGCTGGACCCACCACAGCGAGGTGACGGCGGCTGGTGGCGAAGCGTCGCAGAACATCGTTCGTGGCGCGGTGCCGCAGCGCTTCTACCGTGTTCAACTGCGCGAGCCGTGAGGGACGAAGGGCGAAGCCGCCGGACAACTACGGCCTGGCGGGCTTCGTTTCCGTTGCCTTCCCGGCGTCCCCGTCCGGCTTCTTTTCAGTCTTCATGAAAAGAACCCAGTCGCCTTCCGCGGGCGTGGGAAACTGGCAGGTGTTCGCCGTGACCACCGCGACGGCGGGGCTCTTCTCGCCGGTGCGCGGGTTGAACCATGTGACCTGCGGTGACGGCGGCATGGAATCCAGCTTGATTTCCACGGTGCGTTCTTCCGGGACGTAAACAACCATCAATTCCTTGTCGTCCGTCTTGGCGCCCGCGATGAATTTCGCGGGCTTCTGCGCGCCGGGGTTGTTCACGACAACGACGGGCGCCGGGCGGAGCTTGGTCCAGTTCACGGACGCGAAGAAGTCCGCGAGGTGCGCCATCTGTTCGGCCGCGGGCATCGTCAGGGCCTTCTGCCACGGCAAGGGAACGCCCGTGCCGGCATGGTCGGTGGGTTCCCTGGTGCCGTCGTCCCAGCCCCAGACGCCATGTCCGCCATAGGTCACGCCCGCGGTCGGCGCGCAGAGCAGCGACCAGTAGATCGCGCGGCGCGTGGTGTCGGGCGACACCGGTTTCCTGGATTGATACGCGATGTGGTTTTCGTAGGGAGGCTCGAGGTTCACGAAGGGACGGTGCGGGAGCTTCATCCAGTCGTCCGTCAGCGGGCCTTCGGTGATCCATTTCAACGTCTTGTCATCGTCGCCGTGGCCGCTCTGGTAGCTGTGGAAGCCGTACCACTTCTCGTTGATGAACTCCTTCCAGACCCACTGCATCCCGCCGGGGTGCATCGTCACGGGAGCATGGGCGATGTCGCCAAAGACCGCGCGGCCAATACGTTTCCATTTCTCCGCGCTCTCGCCGCGGTAGTTGCCGTCGCCGGCGAGAATCCACGCGGACGCATTGCCGCTCCAGCGCGCGACCATGTAGCGCGCGAGCAGGATGGCCTGGTCTTCCGGCAGCGAAACGCCGGGGTTGACCTTGGGATTGCCGCCGGCGTTGATCGCCCAGAGCAGGACGGGCACGCTGACGAGTCCGGCCTTGTTCATCGCGTCAACCTTTTCGTCGAGGCGCTGGAAGAACGCCGGGTTGATCACGATCTTGTCGGTGCCGGTGTAGGCAAGTTGCTTGTTCGCGTCGCCATCCGGTGAGGCGCGCCACTGGGTGGTGACCCATTGCACGGTGTTGAACTTCTGGCGGGACCGTTCCTTGAGATAGAGATCCCAATCAGATTTCGAGGAGAGCAGCGGACCGTTCCACGCGGTGTCGCCCACCCAGAAGAACGGCGTGCCGTCCTGATGGACGAAATGGCGGTCGTCGTCCGACACGCGGATGGAGCCGTGCTTTGCGAGATCAGTGTTGCCATTCGCTGCGGTGACAGTGAACTGGCCGCTCTGCTGGTGCAGTCCCTTGTTGCTGGCATCCGAGGAAGTGGTCTCGAACTTCCAGGTGCCGGCCTGGTTTGGCGCGAAACGGATGCGCCACGTTTTGCCGCCATCCCAGAAGCCGGGGATCCGGGATTTGCTGCCCGACGGCGCGGTGAAAACGGCGGTGAGCGACGCCTCTTGCACGGGATTCGCGTAGTTCACGGCGCTCTCGAACGAGTGCTCGAAGCGCTGGTAAAGAGCCACCGGGCTGTCCGCGGAAAATCCGCTGACGACGGCGACAATCAGAAAGGCAACGGCGGGAAGTCCGGCGGCGGGTGAAAAACCAAAGTGATGTCTCTTCATAGAGTTGTCTCGTTTTGAGATGGGCGCATCTCACCTTAAATCGGCAGGTGTGTCAAACGGGCAAGGTCCGCCTCGTGCGGCGCGGATTCCATCACAACGCGCGGTTGTCAACGCGACCATGTTCCCTACGATGCCAGGCATGACAGCTTTCCTGACGCGGCATCACGCCGCTTTCCGCCTCGCCCCGGTTCTGTGCTTCGTATTCCTCGTAGCCACATCGACGCCCGTGATCATGGCGGCTGCGAAGCGTGGCGCGGTGGCGACGGTGCATCCGCTCGCCAGCGAGGCGGCGATGCGCGCGATGGAATCAGGGGGAAATGCCATTGATGCCGCGGTGGCGGCGGGGCTCACACTGGGCATCGTGGACGGGTTCAACTCCGGCATCGGGGGCGGCTGTTTCATGGTGATTCGCCGTGCAGACGGATCGGTGGTCGCACTCGACGGGCGCGAGAAGGCCCCGGCGGCCGCGACGCGCGACATGTTCGTTCGCGATGGGAAGGCGGATCCGAAATTGAGCCAGACAGGCGCGCTGGCGATCGGTATTCCTGGCTCGCTGGCGGTTTACGACCATGCGTTGACGAAGTTCGGAAAGCTTCCGTTGCGTCAGCATTTGCTCGCGGCGGCGGAGATTGCGGAGAAAGGATTTCCTGTCACGCGAACGTATGCCGGACGGCTGGCCTCGGCCGCCGCGGAACTGCGGCAGTTCGCGGAGGCGCGCGCCATCTTTCTCGATCCGGGCGGTTCCCCGCTGAAGCCGGGCGCCGAATTGCGGCAGCCGGATCGCGCGCGGAGTCATCGCGCGCGGG
>JBDHQG010000152.1:0-8295 GCA_039806925.1 Limisphaerales bacterium | reverse complement strand
TGCTGGATCAACCGCGCTTACCAACGAAGCCTCGCCGACGCAGGCTGATCCCCGTCACGAATCACGCAACACGCATCACGACCATGCCTCGCAAACTCAGTTCCATCTCTCCCGACTGGTGGGATTACACCACGCTCGACGACGACATCATTCAGGCCGCCGCGCGCCTCACGCCGGAGCGCATGCTCAAGCTCTCGCGGCCCGGATTCAAAGTGGTCTTCTACGACACGCTTGAAGATTTCTACCTCGCCGAGGCGCTCGAATACATCGCAGCCTGGAAGCAATCGACGCCGGACAATCCCGTCGGCATCTGCGGTCCCATCGGGCCGACGGAGCAGTTGCCGCTCGTCGCGCGGCTCGTGAATGAACTTGGGCTCGACCTGCGCTCGGCGCATTTCTGGGGCATGGACGAGTGGTTCGATGTGGCGACCGGTCGCGAGGTGCCGGCGTCGCACCCGCTGTCGTTCGAGCGCGCGGATCGCGAGATGTGTTTCAACCGCATCCGCAAAGAGCTGCGCATGCCGGACGCGCAACTTCACTTCCCGAAGGCTGACACGAAGGCGTATCGCGAGAGCTGGAACGGCGTGCGTTGCGCGGTGATGCAGGGCGGCCAAGGCGACGTGAAACACTGGGCGTTCAACGATCCGCTGCCGCGACGGGGGAAGTTCAAGAACGCGCCGCCGACCGCGGCGGAGTATCGCAAGCTGGCGACGCGCGTGGTGGACTTGCATCCGCTCACCATCGCGCAGAACGCGCGCACCTCCGGCGGCGGGAACATCTCGATGGTGCCGACGAAGGCGATCAGTGTCGGGCCGGTGGAGACGTGGAAGGCGGAGAAGGTTTCGATCTGGCACGCGGGCAAGCACGACAACCCGTTCGGCCAGCGCCTGACGACGTGGATGATTGCGAACCGGATCGTGGACACTTCCGTCCCGATGTCACTGCTCGCGGAGCATCCGAACGTGCAGTTCAATTTCTACCGCGGCGGCATCGGCACCTGCGACGTGGAGATGCACTGAGCCGGAATGATGCGCTTGGATTTTTGGCCCGGTGACAGGTCCGCCCGGTAGGACAGGCGGGAAGCGCTGGTCCCGGAAAAAGAAATCGAACCGTGCGGCGCGAAACCACGCGGAGTTCAACCGTGCCGGCCTGGTGAGACCGGCGAGGTCTCCGCCGCAATCATCGATTTGTTGGGCGGCGGCGGCTTGGGAGGGGATTGCAGCCGTGGCGATTTTTGAGGAACTGTCATGGAAGACGGGAGCTTTGCCGGGGCCACGACCAATATGTTCAGCCCGGCCAGCCCGAGGAGTATGAGGGGGACCAGTTCCGCCGCCGACCAACTTCGTTTTCGATTCGATTTCATTTCCGACTGTTGGTTAGACACCGCTCCTCGCGAAGAGTTGCGCGGCGAGTTTCCGGCTTCTGAACATTACCGGTTCGGCCCGAGAAACGTCGCCGTGCCCACCGAGGAATCGCCGCGGCGGAAGTAGGTTTGGATCGACGCCTTCTTGCGGAACGCGGCGAGATCGATTTTGTCCGCGTCGAAAGACTCGATGTCAGCACGCTTCGCCCGGATCGTCATCACCGTTTCGCCGCGTCGAGACTCGCCCTTGCCGCCCGTCTTCCCGCCTTTGTTTTGAGCCGACCACTTTTCACCACGAATGCTTTCCTCGCCCTGGATGACCACCGTGACAAATTCCTCCGGCTTCAACCCGCGAAGGTGCGTCGCGTTCTTCAGCGCGCGGAGAATGTCGAGCGTCAATTCCTCGACCTTCGCGGCATCGTATTCGGCGCCGCCCGGCTTGCCGTTCCCCGCCCAGATGCGCTCCAGCTGAATCTCCAGCCGGCTGCGTTCCGCCTTGTACAATTCCTCGCGCGCCTCCGCCCAGTCGCTGTCCGGCTTCACCTTCACCTTCGCCGGGCCGGGTTTCTCCGGCGGCGCGATGAGCGGAAACGGGACCGCGAGCAAAAACATCGCCCCGTGTCCCTCGACATAAATGTTGCGCGCGCCGCTGGAGGAGCCGAAGACGGAGGAATCGACCTCGATGCCGAGGGCCATCCTTTTCTCATCGCCCGCGGAACTTCCCGTTGCCTTCCGAAGGATGAGCGCCATCACGCTCAAGTCCTCCTCCAGTTCCGACATCGCGACCGGATCCGGCTCCGAAACTTGAACCACCAAAGTGCGTCCGGTCTTGGTGGTGCGCGGCAGTTCGAGTTCAATCCGCTCACGCCGAATACTGTTGGCGTTCACGCGATCCACCGCCGCCTGGGCCTGGGCCAACGCTTGTTGCGCCTGCAGTTCAATCGTCACACCGGCTCCGGCCCCGGCCAGCCCGGCCCCGCCGGCCGGCCCGCGCCGCGTCGTCTTGCTGCGATTGATGTTCACGGCCCCACCGGGCGCTGGCGGCGGCGGGATCACGGCGTCTTCCGAAATCGGCGGAGGAAGCGGTACAGGTGTGACGGGAAGATCATTCTGCGCGGAGACAAGCGTCGCAACTCCGAGAAGGGGAATCATCAGGCGTTTCATAAGCACATTGGAATTTTGAGGTTCACCGAGGGTCAGTTGCCGGCGGCTGGGCCATGCTGGCCAGCTCCATCAAGGTTTCGTGCGTTCGCGACAGGCCGTCATCCGCGTTCACCGCCAGCGTGTCGAGATCCTTGCGCAACGTGGCAAACTCCGTCGCCCGGCGCTCCTCCAGGTTGCGCAACGCCGCGACAAACGCGTCGCGATCCGCCTCGCGTTGTCCATCGAGCGACTTCGCAAACTTCACGAGAAGCGCCTCCGCCTCGCGCTTCGCCGCTTCGCCCGCCGCAGCCTGAACGGCGGGCGCCATCTCGGCATTCCGCCGGTCGAGGGAAGCCGCCATCTCCGCGCGGCCCGCCGCCAGTTTCGTCTCCATCTCCGCGCGCAGCGACATCTCCAGCTGTTGAAGCCTGGCCGACGACGGGGAAGTCATCCGGCCCACGCCGAAGCCGACCGCGAGAACCACCGCGGCCGCGGCCGCCCATTGCAACACCGGCGCGGCGCGGCGCTGGCGGCGCGCCGCTGAAGGCATCTTCCACGCCTCCAGCGAGGCCATGCTCCCGCGCCACTGCGCGACCTGTCGCTGGCATTCAGCGCACTGGCGCAGATGCGCATCGAGTTCGGAGGTTTGGTCCGAGGATGTCTCCTGGTAGAGGAATGACATCCATTCTTCGGCGTTGGGATGAGTCTTCATATCAGCAATCTTTCGTTGGCGCGCGGCGCGCGTTTTTGGGGTTCCGGATCTTCTGCGATGATCGGGTTCAAGGTTTGTCCGAGCTGCGTCAGCGCCTCGGACATGCGCGACTTCACGGTGCCTTCGGGGATGCCGAGGACATCGGCGATCTCCCGGAATTTGAGGCCCTCATAATGGCGCAATACAACGACCACACGATAGGGTTCCGCAAGTTCGACGAGCGCGCGCCGGACCGCATCCGCCCGTTCGCCCTCGACCATGCGCTGATCGGGAGCGGCTCCGTCCGCCTCGAATTCGATGGCGATGTCGCTGTCGCCGGGTTCATCGAGGGAGAACTCGCGCCGGCGTTTGGTCCTTCTAAGTTCGTCATAACAAATGTTCAGGGCGATGCGCCAAAGAAACGTGGAGAACTTCGCCGTCGGCTCGTAGGTCTTCCGCCGCGAATAAAGCCGCGTGAAAACATCCTGCGCGAGATCCTCGCCGCGATGCGCGTCTCCCACCATGCGCGTGCAAAGGCCCTGGATCGGCCCCTGCCAGCGCTCCATCAACTGCGCGAACGCCTGCGCATCGTCGTCCGCCTGGACGCGCCGCATTGTCTGCTCGTCACTCGACGCAAACAATGCAGGCCATGAAAACAATTTCGCCGCCATGTGCTCAGTCTCGTCGCCCGCGCCGCGTTGTTTCGTTTGCGAAAACTTTCATTCGCCGTTTCTGATTCATTCAACGCGGGAGATGTCATTTTGGTTCGAACAATTCCGCGTGGCGAACCCGAAGAGAGGCGCGGATCGCGCCCCGCCTCCCGCCCACGAATCGAAAACCCCGCGCGATGACCGTACTTTTTCCTCTCGACACCACCCGCGCCCCGCCTCCTCAAACCCTCAAAATTCTTTGATTTTTCAGTGTTTTTCTCCTTGCAGCGACTTGGTGAACCGTTTTTTATACGCCCAAGTCGCAAGACTGAATGCACAATTAAACCAACAACACACGTTAAGACCATTATGGCAAAAGCACTCTCCAAATCCCAAATCGCCGCCGCCATCGCTGAAAAGGCCGCCATCTCCAAGAAGCAGGCTTCTGAAATTCTCGAGCACATCGCCCAGCTCGCCTACAAGAACGCGAAGAACACCTTCACGCTCCCCGGCCTCGGCAAGCTCGTGCTGGTGAACCGCAAGGCTCGTCAGGGCCGCAACCCGATGACCGGCGCGACCATCCAGATCCCGGCCAAGCGCGTCGTGAAGTTCCGCGTGGCCAAGGCCGCGAAGGACGCGATCCTCGGCGCGAAGTAATTCGCTGATTGCTTTCAAGGCTCTCTGACGATGTCAGGGAGCCTTTTTTCTTGGGGTAATGGAGTCATGGAGTGTGGGGATGATTGAGGCAGCAGGCGTTCGCGTCATTCCGACAACCCAATACTCCACCACTCCATCACTCCAACTCTCCCATGAAGATTGCCGTCGTCGGCTGTGGCGCGTTGGGCTCCTTCTACGGCGCGAAGCTGTGGCGGGACGGCCATGAAGCGCATTTCCTGCTGCGCTCGGACTTCGATGTCGTCCGCCGCCGGGGCGTGAGCATCCACAGCCCCGAAGGCGACTTCAACGCCCGGCCGACATGCGCGCGACAGCCGGAAGAGATCGGCCCCGCCGACCTGGTGATCATCGGGCTGAAAACGACCGCCAACGATCAATTTCCCAAGCTGCTGCCGCCGCTCGTCGGCGCGCACACCGCGATTCTCACCCTGCAAAACGGTCTCGGGAACGAGGAACGGCTCGCAGAATTGTTCCCGCCCGGGCAGATTCTCGGCGGGCTTTGCTTCGTTTGCCTGAATCGAACGGAGCCCGGCGTCATTCATCACATCGGCCAGGGACGCATCACCATCGGCGAGTTTCAACGCCGGCCGGAACCGCGCACGCAGGACATCGCGTCAGCGTTCCGTCACGCCGGCATCCCCTGCGATGTGACGGACAACCTGGAACGCGCTCACTGGGAAAAGCTCGTCTGGAACATTCCGTTCAACGGGCTGGGCGTCGCCAGCAGCGTCGGCATCGCCGGGGTTCGCGCCGGAACCTTCCCGACCGAAGTTCCCCTCGGTCCATGTCTGACGACCGACCGTTTGCTCGATGGTGCCGGCTGGGAAAGGCTGGTCCGCGATCTGATGCAGGAAGTCATTGCCATCGCGCGCGCCAGGGGAATGATCATCCGCGAGCAATTCATCGAGACGTTGATTGAACGCACCCGCCCGATGGGAGCCTACAAGGCCTCGACGCTCGTTGACTTCGAGCGCGGCCAGCCGCTGGAATTGCAAAGCCTCTTCCTCGAGCCGTTGCGACAGGCCAAGGAAGCGGGAATCGATGCTCCGCGCCTCAATGCGTTGTGCTCGATCCTGGTCAGCCTGTCCGAACGCCAGACAAGCTCTCGTGACTCATGAACCTGCGGCGTCCGAGATTGAGGCCCGGCCCAAGTCCGCTGTCGCCGCCCGGCAAAGTCCCAGGAAGGTTTCCTCCGCGAGGCTGAGCCGGCGGCCGCGCCAGTGGATGACGCCCCAGTTCCGTTTCATTTTGCGCCGGCCGAGCGGCAGCGCGACGAGTGATTTTTCCTGAATCTCCTTCTGCGCGATCCACGGCGCGAGGATGCTGACGCCAAGCCCCAGCTTCACCAGTTCCTTGATCGCCTCCATGCTGCCCAGCTCGATCACGGTGTTGAGCACCATGTCTTCCTGGTGGAAGTAATCGCGCACCATGCGGAACGTGTAGCTGTTCTTGTTGTAGAGCACGTAGCTCTGCTTCGGAATCTCGGCGCGCACCACATGACCTTCCGCGGCCCAGGGATGCATCGCCCCGACGATGAACGCCAGTTCGTCGCTGAACAGCGGATGGAACTCGAACTGATCCTCGTTGCGCGGTTCGAGCGTGAGGGCGAGGTCGATGCGATGCTCGCGAACCGACTCGATGGCTTCCAGGGTGTCGCCCGGCTCGATGGCGATGCGGCATTTCGGGAAGCTTTCCTTAAACTCGCGCAGCACGGCCGGAAGAATGTACTGGCAGGCCGTCGGGCTCGCGCCGATGCGCAGCCGGCCCACGCCCCATTTGCCGAGCTGTTCGAGTCCGGCCCGTGCCGCCGCCATTTCCTGGAGAATTTTCCCCGTGTGATGCAGCAGCGCTTCGCCAGCCTGGGTGAGCAACACCTTCTTGCCCACCCGGTCAAAAAGGCGGCAGCCCACATCGGTCTCCAGCGCCTTCATGGAGTGGCTCACCGCCGACTGGGAAAGAAATAATTCCTTCGCGGCGAGTGTGAAGCTCCCGGTCCTCGCGAGCGCGGCGAAGGCGCGCAGCTGCCGGCTGTCGATGGGATTGGTCATTAACGAATGCCTTTCACTTCCGGTTCTTCAATCAACGATTTTGTTCATTCAGGTCAAAACACGCCTTTGGATCTGTCGCATTTTGCGCGAATCCGATTCCCAACGGCTGCCCGCGTCCTTGAGCAGAAGCAGAGCCAACAGGAATCGTCCTTCCCGCAAGCCCGCGTTCTCCGCGCCCGGAAACAGCCAGACTGGAAAACAATAAACGCCATCCCGTTTTCGGCGGGATGGCGTTGAACGGGCAGTCGTCTGTTTATTTAGAAACCGACCGACGGGCGTTTGCCCTGCTTGGTGATTTCCTCCTCGCCTTCCCACAAGGCGATGCCGCGACGATCCGTGAGGGAAAGCTGGAAGCTGAAGGTGGACTGGCGGACATCGCCGGCGCGGGCGCGGGTCTCGATAATCTTGCCGGACAACGTGAAGTCCGGCGTCACTCCCGCCTTTTGCTGTTCGCCCTGAAGCTGCTTGGCGAGCGGATCCTCCGCCACGCCGTCAAGGCCGACGGTGGTGGTCGTGAGGGCCTTGCCGCTGGTGTTCAGCTTCACGCGAATCTTCTTGGTCAGCAGGTCGGTGTCGAATTGCTGGCCCGTCTGGTTGCGCACCAGGCTGACCGCGAGGATCGCCGGCGGCTTGGGCACCTTGTCGAGCGCGCCCGAGGCAAGCAGCTTGCCGACGGACGCTTCCGCCGCCGCGACGAAGTCCTGAATGTCGACCTGGCCCACGGTGGTGATGCTTTCGCGTCCGCCGGCGTCGATTCGCCGGGCGCCGCCCGAGGAGCAGCCGGTCCACACCACCGGTGCGAGGGACAACCATGCCAGAGCGAGGATGCAACGTTTCATACGAGCGAATGGGTTTGTCAGTTGAACGAATGCCTACCGGGTGGATTCCATGAACTGGACCCGGAAATCCTTGCACGCCGGATGCGGCGCCACGGCGGAGAGGAAGCGCGTTTCCCTGCCCTCGATCACGCACGGCAGGATGGCGCCCGTCGTGGAGCTGACCTGCATGCCCGCGCCGTCGAACCACTGGACATGATACGTGAAGCGCTGGCGGGAACGGGTCTGGTTCACCACCTCCAGCTGGATCTGGAGCACGCCGCTGTCATTGCGCGCCTCGTTCACGCCCACGACGTACACTTTGCGCGCCAGGCTGGCGTCGGTGAGGATGCGCTTGTCCGCCACCATTTCCCTTTGCGCGGAAGGCTGCGCGCGTTCCACGGTGTTGACGGTGGTCTTGCAACCGCCGGTGAGGAGGGCACCGGCGAGAACTACCGCGCCAGCCATTGCTGTTTGAGTCAATCGTATCTTCATCAGTCAGGATTCTATTTGAGTTTCATCTGCGAGACAAACATCGGACCGCCGGCCGAAATCGAACGGACGTAGATGAGGTTAACCAATCCCTCGTCCAACGTCACTACCGCATGTTGGGCCGACCCGACCGCGTGCAGCTCCACCTTTTTGTCCGCCGGCGTCGGCATCCGGCAAATCTGAAATTCCTTCGGCAGCGTCGTCCAGGTGCGCAGATCGGCAATGTTCACGGCCAGTTGATAGACGGCGGTTCCCAGCTGGCTAATCAATCCGGCGATGCCCCCGCCCTCCTGGTTGGCCACCTCGTTCAAGGCATACGATGCCGCGCCCTTCGTCACGGTCGCCGCAATGGTCCGGGTAATGATCGCGGGCAGCTCGTTTTTGAAATCCTGCGCGATGACCGAATCCATGCTCGCCA
>JBDHQG010000151.1:0-8321 GCA_039806925.1 Limisphaerales bacterium | reverse complement strand
AGGCGGGTCAACCCGACTGAACCCTCCACCCAAGGACCGCATGACTTGAAACCATCCTCCGCCTGACCCTGGATCAATTTTACCTGATCCATTGTGGGTCAAATCTGAATGAGCGTTGACACCTACCTGGACGAGTCGTTACCTCATTGAAAATCCAAATGCTCGTTTTAGGCTGAAGCTGGTGCAGACCAGTCACGGGATGAAGAAAGCTCCTATGATGAACAAATGTTGCCTCCTTTTGCGTGTGGAGCACGAATTTGAGATGCATGTTTGCTCGATTGATGGCCAAATGCTCGCGTTAAAATCGCGCATTATGCGTGGAAATTTCTGTTTATGGCGATTCCTCGTGGAAAATATCCCTGAAATGAGGGCCTTTGTATTGTGGCACCACCACTGCTTGACACATTTCAGGAATCGATGGTTGACAGCCAAAAATGGCCTCGTTAAAAAACCAAACGTCCCGCAAAACTGACATATGAAAATCACTTCCAAAGTTCGTCAACAGGGCTTCACGCTCATTGAGCTGCTCGTCGTAATCGCCATCATTGCAATTCTTGCAGGTCTCCTTCTGCCTGCTCTGGCCAAAGCCAAGTCCAAGGCGCAACGAATCAGTTGCGTCAACGGTCTCAAGCAAATGGGTTTGGCCTTCCGCATGTTCTCGAATGATAACCAGGAACGTTTCCCGTGGCTTATTCCCTCTCAGGCGGGTGGCTCTGGTGTTGCCACGGGTCCGGCGGCTGCGGTGACTGCGCCCGGTTCAAATCCGGCCAATTTCCGAGCGATTGAAAAGGAACTGAATAATCCGAAAGTGCTCGCCTGTCCGAGCGATGGCGCAGTACAAAAGGCGACCCAATGGCCCGAAATCGGTGCCCGTACTCCTAGTGATACTGCCGCTTCCACCGATAACGTGTCACCTACTGATGTCGATGGCGCGAGCAGGATCAGCTATTTCGTGGGGCTTGATGCACAAGAAACTCGTCCTCAGTCGATCCTTTCGGGAGATCTGAATGTGACTGGCGGCACGGCCTCGACGCTTACTTCATCTCCAGTGCAGGAGTGGACAGACAACAGTGCTAATCCGGCTGCGCCAACTGCAGGTCAGTTCGATACCAGCCTTCACAATCGTCAAGGCAACTTTGCGCTGGGGGATGGTAGCGTCCAGCAAATCAACAACGACACATCGTTCCGCAAGCAGATTCATGCCTCAATGCAGGGTGGAACAACCCAGAATCGCTTCCAGCGGCCTCGTTAATTGGTTCCGTAAACAGCCACAGGCTTGGAAAAGGTGCCCGCAGATGTGGGTGCCTTTTTCATTTCAACTATCGCACTTTGCAGCGTGGGAATAAATGAATGAGATTAACGTCATGATAATGGCGGCAGCTGGGATTTCCAGATTGACACCTTGGTCTAAATGTTTGAACAATCAAAAACACCGACAACCTATATGAAAATTAAGCGCACAAAACTTGCGTCTGCTTTCACTCTCATCGAGCTTTTGGTCGTTATTGCGATTATCGCGATTTTGGCGGGCTTGCTCCTTCCGGCATTGGCCAAGGCCAAAGCCAAGGCTCAGGTTACTCAATGCATGAATAACCTCAAACAAAGCTCGCTGGCGTTTATCATTTGGGTAAACGACAACGAACAAAGCGTCCTGCCTTTCCGCAATCCTATTGTTTTGGCAAACCCGCTCGCTAATAACGCATGGTTCCAGTTCTATAATCTCCGCGAAGAGCTCAACACGCCCAAGATCATTCACTGCCCGGCGGATAAAGCCAAGCGACCGGCCAACGATTGGTCCAATGACCCGAACGGCGGCTTTAACAATCCTTCACTACGTAACAAAGCGATCAGCTACCTGATCAACATTGATGCGGGTTGGAATAATAATGCTCTTTCCTTCGAGGATTCTGCACAACACATTCTCTTGATGGATCGTAATGTCGATCCGAATAATGCTCCGACCGGTTGCTCAGCGGGCCCAATTTACGGAGCGATTCCTGGCATCCGCGTCAAACAGGCAAACTCTGATTGGTTGCTTAAGCCCGACTACGGCCACCCCGATGCGCGTGGTGTCATCTCCCATGCGGATGGCAGCGTAGAAAGTGTTGGAAAGCGGGGCTTGAATGAAGCGCTTGACCACGGTGATGATAATACGGCGGGTGGTGGCTCAAACCTTCACATGCTTTATCCGAACTGATCGTTCAATCTGTCCCTCGTAAGTGTTCAGCGCCTTCCTGAAAAGGAGGGCGCTTTTCTTTTGCCCCCGTGCCTCATGTAAGCCGACTCAGGCACCATACGGGAGAAGTCCGGTGGAATAGCCGGTGATGGTGGGGCGCGACGCGCAGCGTGCGCCATTCCACCAGAGTTCATGCGGCATTGGGACGAGCCTGCTTTCAGCGGAAACGAATCCGTGCAGGCCTGCCAATTAATCCAGCGCCCGGGCGATACCTTCGGCCAGGGCTTGGCGGTAATCGACTGAGGCGATGCGCCGCGCTTCGCCAGTGTTCGACAGATAGCCGCCTTCAATGAGAACAGCAGGCCGGTTTTGGCCGCGCAGCACCGCCATGAAACGCGCTCTCCTTACTCCCCGGTCCATGGCGCCAGTGCTGCCGAGCAATGACCGGTGCAGCCGGGACGCCAGCTGTACATTCTGTTCGTCGAAAAGGTTGTTCGGATGCGCCTGGTGAACGTCGTCCTCATCATCTCGTACAAGGTTGGATGGCATTCCCGTGGGAGTCAGGCAGTAGGTTTCGAGACCCGTCAGATCGCGATTTGGCAGCCCGGAGTTGAAATGGAGGCTCAGAAACAGATCGGCCTTGACCCGATCCGCGATGGCGATCCGATCTGCGAGTGTCAACTCAGTATCGTTCGTGCGGGTTAGAATGACATTCCATCCTCGGGCGAGCAAAAGTGGTTGCAATCGCTTCGCCCAGTCGAGGGTGAAATGCTTCTCATGATCGTGACCGATGCAGCTCAGCGCGCCGCTGTCACGGCCGCCGTGCCCGGGATCGATGACAATCAGCCGGTTGGTATGGGGTATCCGGTAAAGGCTGCCGGCCAGAGCCTGAAGGGTCTTCCGGGCGTCGAGAGAGTGGATGTAAGGAAAGCCCTTGATGAGCCGTGGCGCGAAGCCCAAACCAACCTGGATTCCTCCCATGTTGACGGATTGGCTTCCAATTTTCACCAGCACGAGCCCATTGCTCGACTGCAATTGATACAGCGGCTCCTTGCCGCCAGAAAGCGTCATGGGCCGCGGCAGGCCGTTGAACTTTCCCCAGCTTTCAAGCGGCACCCAGGCGTTGATCCAATTCGCCGGCCAAGGATGGCTGACTGGCGGCCTGAGTTCTGGAGAGGGACCGACATCAAGCCCGGGCGAATTCTCGCTGTTTGCCTGACCTTGAACTGGCGGCGCACTGAGCGGGGCAGGCGGGGCGACTGTAAGCGGGGCGGGCAGGGACGTTGTTGTCACGGACATCGACGGCTGCATCGATTGTTCCGAGGTGGTTTGGCAACCAGCCAGCCAGACGGCGATCCATCCCACGAAAACCAGTTCACAAAATCGCGACACGCCATTCATTTTGCCGAGGCGTCCACCATAGACAAGCCAGTTGTCTGCGGGGCAGGTTTCGACACGGGAAAGCATCGCATCACATCGCCATGTTCCTCCTGCAAAAAACGAAACGTGGCGTGGTCCGGCGAGCCTGCTATCCTTGGGACTTCGGCGCAAGCTCGCGCCAAAGCTGTGCGCCCAGGCGCATGCCGGCGGTGTAGCAGCCGAGATCGAATTTCTCGTTCGGTGAATGAGGATTGTCGTCGGGCAACGACAGGCCGAGGAGCAAGGTGTCCGCGCCGAGATGCTTCTTGAAATCGTTCACAATCGGGATCGAGCCGCCTTCGCGCATCAGGATGGGCTCGCGCCCGAACGCCGCCTTCAACGCGCGCATGGCCGCCTGGGCCTGTGTTCCTTCGGGCGAGACGATGTAAGGCTCGCCGCCGTGGCCGGATTTGATCTCCATCCTCACTGTTGGCGGGCAGAGTTTCTTCAGTTGCTTCAGCACGCACGCGCGAATTTTGTCCGGCTTCTGGTTCGGCACGAGCCGGAAGGTCAGCTTCGCGCGCGCCCAGGCGGGCACGATGGTTTTGCTGCCTTCGCCCTGATAACCGCTGGTCAGGCCGTTGATCTCAATCGTCGGGCGCGCGCTGCGACGCTCGGTCGCGGTGAAGCCTTTCTGGCCGAACAGTTCCGGCACGCCGAGGAACTTCGCCATCGCGCGGTCGTTGTGCGGCAGACGCGCGAGCTGCCTGCGCTCGTAGGCGGAAAGCGGCGTGACGTCATCGTAGAAACCGGGAATCGCGATGCGCCCGTTCTTGTCGCGCAACTTGGCGAGCAACTGGCAGAGCGCCATCGCGGGATTGTCCAGCGCGCCGCCGAAGATGCCGGAATGCAGATCGCGCGAGGGTCCGTGCAGCACGATCTCGACAGCCAGGATGCCGCGCAGCGCGTAGGTGAGCGCGGGAAGATCGATGCTCGGCAGGCCGTTGTCGGAGATGACCACGGCATCGCAGCGCAGATCTTTCACGTTCTTCTTGAGGAACCCGCCGAGGCTTTTGCTCCCGACTTCCTCTTCGCCCTCGATGACGAAGGTGAGATCGCACGGAAGCTCGGTGCCGGTCTTGAGATACGCTTCGACGGCGTTCAAGTGCGCGAGGTGCAGGCCTTTGTTGTCCACGGAACCGCGCGCGTAGACGCGGCCCTTCTCGATGCGCGGCTCGAACGGCGGCGATTTCCACAGCTCGAACGGCTCCGCCGGCTGCACATCGTAGTGGCCGTAAACGAGAAAGTGCGGGCGCCTGGCGCCTTTGCGGCGCGGCGTTTTCGCGACGACAATGGGATTTCCCTCGGTTGGACAGAGCTTTGTCTCCAGGCCGATATTGCGGCAGCGCTTCACCAACCAGTTCGCGCAGGCGGCGAGATCCTTCTTGTGTTTCGATTGAGCGGAGACGCTGGGGAAACGTAGGTAATCGCAAAGCTCGCCGATGAAACGCGCTTCGTTCTTCTTGAGATAATCGAGAACAGGTTGCACGCGCCCGTTCTAGCAGGCGTTTGCGGCGGAGGCAAATGAAGTAGCCAATGCGGCCGCTCAATTGCGCATCTCAGTTTCTTGCAGCGTGCGCAACGTCTGTGAGGTGGAACTCGTCGCGCTGCGACGAGTCGCGCCGCGCAGAGCGGCGCGCCGAGCGCCGCAACCAACGCTCGGCCCCGTTCCGTCCGCTCGGCGCGGACGGGCTTGTCGCAGCGCGACAAGCCCCACCTGCAAGAAAGTGAGATGCGCCCCGCTTAATTATCCCCGTCCAGCATCCGGCCCAGGCCGCCCAGCACCGAGCCTTCCTCGCGTCCGCCACGACCCGTCTGCGGCGCGGCGGCGACGATGCGATCCGCGAGACGGCTCAGCGGCAGGGATTGCAGCCAGACGTGTCCGGGGCCGCGCAGCGTGGCGAAGAACAAACCTTCTCCGCCGAAGAACGCGGTTTTGATTTTGCCAACGTATTGAATGTCGTATTGCACCGTCGGTTGGAAGGCCACGATGCACCCGGTGTCCACGCGCAGCGTTTCTCCGATGCCAAGCTGCTTCTGGATGATGGTGCCGCCGGCGTGGACAAACGCCCAGCCATCGCCCTGCAGTCGTTGCATGATGAAGCCTTCGCCGCCGAACAGGCCCGCGCCGATCTTCTTGTTGAACGCGATGCCCACGCTCACGCCCTTCGCGGCGCAGAGGAAGGAATCCTTTTGCGCGATCAGCTCTCCGCCGATTTCAGCGAGATGGATGGGGATGATCTTCCCCGGATACGGCGCGCCGAACGCGACCTTCTTCTTGCCCTGGCCCTGGTTGAGAAAGACGGTCATGAAGAGCGATTCGCCGGTGAGGAGCCGCTTGCCCGCGCCCATCAGCGAGCGGAGGAAGCCGTCCTGCTGCTGCGAGCCATCGCCGAAGATGGTTTCCATCGCGATGCCGTCCTCCATGTACATCATGCCGCCGGCCTCGGCGACGACGGCTTCCATCGGGTCGAGTTCCACTTCGACGAACTGCATGTCGTCTCCGTAAACCTTGTAGTCGATCTCGTGCATGGCGTTCATGGGTTGCTGGTCCTTTCTAGTTGTTGTTCAAAATGTGGGCGAAGTGTAGGGGACGAAGCGCCCGGCTGGCAGCTAGAATTTTGTGACGAGTTTGGAGAAGCATCCTCCTGATTGCCCGATTGCATTGCCCGCGAACCACGCGAAAGAGCGCGAAACGTAATTCCTTTCGAGAATTCGAGTGGAAGTCCTGTCCCGGAGGGACACTCGATAATAGCCCAGCGTTTCAACGCTGGGTCGAGGCCGGGAAGGAATCCAGTCCCGAAGGGACGGCAGAAATCCGAATTGGAAACCCAATGTTCTGTCGTCCCTTCGGGACTCGTGGTTTTGGGGTGATGCCTTTCCCAGCGTTGAAACGCTGGGCTATTTTCACGAAGTCCCTTCGGGACCAGATCCGCTGGAATTCCCGAAAAGCATTACGTTTCGCGTTCATTCGCGTGGTTCGCGGGCAACTCGAAGCGGTTTCAAAACTCGTAGCCGCCGAGGTGACGAGGCGGAGAGTTTCCGAATGCCCAAGGTTTCCGCCTCCTTACGTCGGCGGCTACGCTCAGAACGGAATTTTGAAACCAGTTCTAGGCCGCTTCCGAATCTCCAGATGGCGTCGGCATCGGGAATGGTTCCAGCGGCAATGGCCGGTCGTGGTCCAGATGCTCGGCGCACACGCGGAAGAAATCCGCGCAGGCGGTGACGCGGCGGATGTCGTGGAGGAATTTCCCGGTCGGCTCCACGCCGACGGCGAGGTAGTTCAAATACTTCTTCATCTTCTGCACCTGCGAGGCTTCGCGGACGCCCGGCGTGCAGACGGCATCAAACAATGTCCTGATGTAATGCAGCACGTCGCGTCCGCCCGGGAGAGGACCCGGTTCGCCGCGACGATGACGCCGGATCTGATCGAAGAGCCACGGATTGCGGATGGCGCCGCGACCGATCATCAGGCCGCGTGCCCTGGTTTGCGTGAGGATGGCTTCGGCGGATTGCGGCGAATGGACGTTGCCGTTGGCCACGACGGGAAAGGGAAGCGCGGCGACGGCGCGCGCGATGTAATCGTAGTGAACCTCGCTGCGGTACATCTCGGCCACGGTGCGGCCATGCACGGTCAGCAGGTCGATCGAATGCTTCGCGAAGATAGACAGCAACTCCTCGAACACCGCAGGCGAATCGAATCCGATGCGCGTCTTGACGGTGAACTTGAGGCTCACCGCGTCGCGCAGCGCGCCCAGGATGGCGTCGATTCGCCGCGGTTCCCGCAGCAGGCCGCCGCCGGCGCACTTGCGATACACGACCGGGGCCGGGCAGCCGAGGTTCAGGTCCACGGCGACGATGGGGTAATGCTGCAATTCCTTCGCGGTGCGGACGAGCGCCGGAATGTCGTTGCCGATCATCTGCGCAACCACGGGCCGTCCGGTCGGATTCTCGGTGATGGAGCGCAGGATGGGCTTCTCCAGATTCGAGGTGGCGTGGACGCGAAAATACTCCGTGTAATAAACGTCCGCGCCACCGTAGGCCGCCATCAACCGCCAGAACGGCAGGTCCGTGACGTCCTGCATCGGCGCGAGCGCGAGCAACGGCTCCGGCCCACGCAGCATTGCAGCGAATTGTTCGTGGTGGGTCACAATATAATAATGCCGGGGCAACGGGGTGCCGACGGAGTGCGCCCGTCCTCGGGCGCAGAGACGTCGTTCCCGCCCGCGACTGGAAGAAGTGCGGAGCGGATTGACGTTGGTACGTTTCTGCGGCCGGGACGGCCGCACCCCGGTCCCGATGGATGGTTGAAGCTCATGCGTTGACGGCTGACGTTGGCTTCCGAATCAACCACAGGCCGAGGAAGGTCAGCAGGCCGTTTAACATCAACAGCTCGAAACCCATCTTGTAGCCGTTGAGCCATTGGGCGGAGTTGCCCTGGATGACGAAGCAAATCAGCGGCGACATGCAGCAGATGAGCGGCACCCAGGCATCGCGCACGGTGAGCTTGGCGAAGAGGCCGAACGCGAACAATCCCAACAACGGCCCGTAGGTATAGCTGGCCAGCGTGAAGATGGCATCGATGACGGCCTTGCTGTTGAGCGCCTTGTAGCCGAGGATCACCAGCCACAGCACGATGGCGAACCCGATGTGAACCTTGTGGCGCAGCGCCGTTTTCTGCGCGTCGGTGAAGCCCTGGCGCTTCTCGATGCCCAGCCAGTCGATG
>JBDHQG010000150.1:0-8340 GCA_039806925.1 Limisphaerales bacterium | reverse complement strand
TACTCGACGCTGCGGTTGTTGCCTTTCCAGCGATCCGCAGGCATCTCGGTCCCACGGTGGCCGGGGGTGATGAAGATGCCGATGGTCACGGGCATTTCCTTCGCGGCGATCAAGTTGTCGAATACCACGGGCACCCGGTACTCCTCATTCGTCTTCACGTATTTGTGTCCGTCCTGAAAGACCATGACGCACGCGGGCTTTTCCGGGGTGTATTGGGCGGGAACGTAAATCCAATACTCGCGCAACGTGTTGGTGAATATCTGGCTGCGAAACTCGAACGGTCCTTCCACCCGGCCGGCGGGAACGCCCGCCTTGGGGAACGAATCGGGACCAAGCTGGTAGTCGTCTGCGGCGGGGGCGGCCGGGAGCGAGGCGAGAAGACAGATGGCAAATGCGAAGTTCCGTTTCATAAAGGTGTGAAGGGCAGACGTCAGGGAGACGCTGGCATTCAGGGATTTGTCGGCGTGGCGCTCCCGTCCGGCTGATCCAATTGCGGTGGCCCGGTACCGTACCGGCCGCCGGTTGACGCTCCGTATGGGCTCCGGTAGTTTTCCCGTCATTCTCGGGTCATTGTCCGTTTCCGGGGCTGCGTCGGCGCGGTTCGTTCCGGACAGGCGACGGTTCTGCATGGTGCGCGTTCTGATACTTTTCATCTTGGTGACGCTACGCGGTGTCGCGGCGACGACGCCGGTGGACGTGTATCTCGACATGGAAGCCGGCTCAGACGGCGCCCTCGTCACCTCGAACCTGCTGAACGCGGCGACGCATGGGACGGGAGGCTCGTGGACCACCTTTCCCTCCACCCTGAGCGCGCTGCGGGTGACGACAGATTTCGAGCCGGTGCTGGGGGCGCAGATCTTCGTGGGAGAAACTCTCTACACCGATCAAGCCGGCAGCCGCGGCTATGCTTTTCGCAACAACACCGACCGGGAGTTCGCCTGTTACACGTTCGATGAACTGCATCCCAAAGTGAGCCTGGGATGCTTTTTGCGCATCGGGGATTTCGATGGCTCGACGTTTGGTTCATACGACCTCATCGCGATGGAGGGCGATGACGAGTTTGCGGTCGTGAACTTCCAGGATTTTCCCGGCGACGAATTCGTGCTGCAGATTCACACGCAGGCGGGAACCCGCGATCCGATTTCCGTCCAGCCCAACACGACCTACTGGGTCACGTTGCTATGGGATCAGCCCAACCGCCGTTCGATGCTCAAGGTTTACGACGCGACCAGCTGGGAGCTGATCGGCGGCGGCTCCATCTCCCTGTTGAACGAGCTCTGCCGGAACGTGTGCTTTGGCCGCTATGATGACCACGACAAAACTCCCGGCAAATACCACTATTACGATGATTTGTTGATCGACTATTCCACGGCGGAGTTTCCGATTCTGCCCTCGCGCCTCGGACCGGCACGGGAGCCTCTCATGATCACGATTGCCGGCTCAGGAACCGTCCTGGGCGCGACAAACCACCAGCTGCTGGAGGTGGGCCGCCAATACGCGCTCACCGCGAAGCCGGGCGCCGGATACCTGTTTGCCGGATGGTCCGGCTCCACGTCGTCGCCGGACGCCACGCTGAAGTTCGTGATGACCTCGAACCTCACCTTCACGGCGGGCTTCGTGCCGAATCCCTTCCTCGCGTTGAAAGGCACCTATACCGGGCTGTTCCTCGACGGCACCGCGCCCGACCAGCGTTCCTCCGGGTTGATCCAACTGACGCTGGCGGGCGCCGGCTCCTACTCGGCAAAAGTGCTGATGAATGGAAAATCCTACTCGTCCTCCGGCGTGCTGGACGTGAATGGCTCCGGGCTGTGCGCCTTCAAACGCTCCGGCACCAACGCGCTGAACATGGCGCTGAACCTCGATCTCGCCGACGAGCCCCATGACATCGAGGGCACGATTGCCGAACAACCGGCCAACGGGATCGCGGTTTGGACATCCTCACTGGTGTTGCTCCGGTCCCCGTTCGGCGGCACGAACACCGTGCCGATTCCGGGCCGCTACACCGCCTGCTTTTTGCCGGACACGAATGCGCCCGGCGCGCCGCAGGGCGAAGGCTTCGCCGTGATCAATCTCTCCGCGAAAGGCGCCGTCAGCTGCTCGGGCTCGTTGGCGGACGGCACGAAATTCTCGCAGGCCGCGCATCTTGGAGCCGCCGGCGAATGGCCCCTGTACGCGTCGCTCTATCGCGGCAAGGGATCCCTGCTCGCGACGGCGGTCATCGACACCAATCAGGCGACCGGTGATGTCGAGGGCGGCGTGCGTTGGTTCAAGCAGACGCAGCCCGCGACAAAAGTCTCGGCGGAAGGATTTACAAACCTCACGACGCTGGTCGGCAGCCGTTATCAGGCCCCGACGCCGGCGTCACCGTTGCTGGACATGGCGACCGGCTCCCTGGAGTTCTCGTCGGACAACCTCTCCATCGACTTCGCGAATGCGATTCAACTCACGCCGCAGAACAGCTTCGTGAACCAGGGCACGAACAAGCTCTCCATTTCCGTCAGCAAATCCACGGGACGTTTCAACGGTTCGGTGTCGCCTCCTGCGGGTGGGAAATCCCTCTCGTTCTCCGGCGTGCTGCTGCAACGCCAGAACCTCGGCGGCGGTTTCTTCCTCTCCACCAACCGGAGCGGAAACGTCATTCTGGGGCCCTGACGCCGCTGCGCTTCACCGCGAAGCCCTCTCGCCAGTTCAAGAACATGGCGGGCGAGATCTGGCGGTTGACGGCCAAACGGCCTACACGGCACCCAGCTGCGGGTTCTCCATGAAGGCGTAGCAAAGCATGTGGCAGATGCCCATCTGCGCATCTTCCACGCGGCCGTAATGGGTGTCGTTGATGACCAGCACGGTGTCCGCGATCTCGGCGAGCTTGCCGCGCTTGCCGCCGACGAGGGCGATGGTCTTCAAGCCGTTCTTCTTCGCCCACTCGACGCCGCGGACGAGGTTCGGCGAGCTGCCGCTCACGCTCATCACGAGCACGAGATCGCCGGGCTTGCCGTAGTTCATCAGCTGGCGGGAGAAGACTTCCTCGTAGGAATAATCGTTCCCGAGCGCGGTCATCCAGCTCACGTTGTCGTTGAGCGACAGGCAGCGGAAGCGCCGGGCGAGCTTGTCGGAGGAGCCCTTGCCGAGATCCGTGATGAAATGGGAGGCGTTCGCCGCGCTGCCGCCGTTGCCGAACACGAAAATCTGGCGATCTTCCTTCAACGCCTGGCGGAAGGTTTCGACAAGGCCGGCGACGGCATCGACCGGGATGGAATCCAGCGCCGCCTTCTGCGCGGCCACGTAGTCACGAATCCAATTCTGCATGACCAAACTATTGCAGGGGGACCGGGTGGTGCCTAGTGGGAAGTTGCTGGGCCGTTTTCCGACGTGGCCGACAGCGAAGCCGTAGAACTTTCTCTCGACGTAATGATCTCACCGCGCAGCGTGGCGTAACCGTTCCAATTCTGCCTTCAGTGGCTGCCAATACACCCGGTCACGCTCGCGTTCGGCGTTTTCTTCCGCCGTAAGAGCCCCTGACAATTCACGCAACCCTCCCGCCACCGCCAGGCGCAGCAACGGACGTTCATCGGATAGCTCGCGAGCCAGTTCCGCGTTTGTTCGTACTGCTTCCATCAGCATTTCCGGCGTGCGCAGTTCGAGCAGCCAGAAGCGTTGTTGTTGCGATGTGGGTGCCACACGGTGCTGGAGGTAGTGCGCTTCGAGCAGTCGTTGCAGCATGGGCCAGTCCTTGCCGCGCTGAGTTTTCTTGGCCCGGACCAGATCGGGCAGTCCGAGCAGTTCGTATGTAGTGCCGTCGCTGTCGGTAATCGAGGTCCGACGTTCCCAGACCTCTGGAAAGGTGTCCACGCCGCGGAGCTTCGACATCACGTCCACCCGCATGTCGGGCGCCTCGGGATGCCCGCAGCGGAAGTGGATGGCATGGCCGCGTTCAAGATATTCAGCGACGAAGGGGGGAACGGCGATGCACCTGGCCTGAAGTTCGCGCAAGGCCGCATCAAGGCGTTTTAGATTCTCTGCGTCCGCGAGAATCAGCAGGTCGGTGTCGCGGCTAAACTCCGCTGCGCCGTAGAACACGCAGGCCTGGCCGCCCATCAGCAGGGCACGGACCCGGTTCGCTGCCATCGTAGAAAGGACTTTCTGTATCCGGCTCGGGATCAAGTGAACCTCCGATGCTCAGGTAATGCGCCCAAAGCTCGCCGCTGGCGTGCCAGCGCTGCAACGGGCTGAACCGATACCAATCGGCCCATTCACCGCCCACGATGTCTTCCGGCTCAAGCATGGCAAAGAATCGTCCATCGGCGGGAATTGCTCAAGCGTGGTTTTCCCATCACGCCCTCACTATCTCCGCATTCTTCGGCACGTCCTTCAGAATCTGCGCGATGATGAGATCGGTCGTGACGCCTTCCGCCTCGGCTTCGAAATTCAGGATCAACCGGTGACGCAACGTTGCTGCGGCGACCGTCTGGATGTCCTCGAAGCTCACGTTGAAGCGGCCCTGGGTCAGCGCGCGGACCTTGCCGGCGAGAATCAGGCATTGCGCGCCGCGCGGGCTGCTGCCGAAACGCAGGTATTGGTTCGTCACCGCCGCCGCCGTGTCCGTCTTCGGATGCGTCGCGAGCACGAGGCGCACGGCGTAATCCTTCACATGCGACGCCACCGGCACTTCGCGCACGAGCTTCTGGAGTTCCATCAGCGCCGCGCCGTCGAGCACTTTGTTCACCTGCGGCTTCACGCCCTCAGTGGTGCGATTCAGCACTTCCGTGAGCTCGGCCGCCGTCGGATAGCCGACCAGCAGCTTGAAGAAGAAACGGTCGAGCTGCGCCTCCGGCAGCGGATAGGTGCCTTCCTGATCGATGGGATTCTGTGTCGCGAGCACGAAGAACGGCTCCACGAGTTTGCGAATCTCGCCGCCGGCGGTGACGCTCTTTTCCTGCATCGCCTCGAGCATGGCGGACTGCGTCTTCGGCGTGGCGCGATTGATTTCATCCGCGAGCACGATGTGCGCGAAGATCGGTCCGCGCTGAAATTCAAACGCGCGCCGGCCATCGGGCGTTTCCATGACCATGTTCGTGCCGAGAATATCCGCCGGCATGAGGTCGGGCGTGAACTGGATGCGATTGAAGGACAGCTCCAGCACCTCGCTCAGCGTGCGGACGAGCAGCGTCTTGCCAAGGCCCGGCACGCCTTCGAGCAAGACGTGGCCGCCGGCGAAGATTGCGGTGAGCGTGCCCTCGACGATCGGGTCGGCGCCGACCATGACCTTGCCGATTTCGGCGCGGAGGGATTCCCAAGTCTGGCGAAACGATTGGATTTTGGATTCAGTGCTCATGTGTCGAGAAGGGTGCAGGTGCGAAGTGGCAGGTTACAAGTTGGAATCACTTCCGGGGCGGGCGGACGCGTGTGTTGGAGGGGCAGGTCTTCAAGTAAGCGATGAACTTGGCGAGGCGTCGGGAGAGTTTGAGCGCGGAGTCTTTCAAGGCGTTGAATGTTTCCTCGTCGATGTATGCCAAATCCAACGCCACGTAAAGCTGGGAGCGGACCTCGCCATTCGAACCCTTGGCGATGTTCAGGAACTGTATGAATTCTTTGCGGCTGCCGCGTTCGAAACCTTCGGCAATGTTGGACATCGTCGAAGTGGCCGCTCGGGTGATTTGATCCCTTAAACTGAAATCACGCCGAAACGCCCGCTGATTTGAGATCTTATAAACCTCGCGTACCATCTGCCGCGCGTCCTGCCATACTCCGAGATCCTCAAACTGTTGTGCCGTGGCCATGTTGTTCTCCTCAATGTTGGTTGGTTTGATTCGTCAAAGTTGACATCAATCGGGTGCGAAGCCTCATCAACCTGCAACCTGTAACTTTCCTCCTGCAACTTCCGCGCTACTTCTTCAAATCATCGAAGTAGTCGCGGACGGTGTTCTGGTAGGCGCGGGGAACCTGATCCTGGTTGAGCGCGCTCTGGGCGTCCTGCTGCGCCGTGGTCGCGGCTTCCTCGAACTTCACGTTGCTCGTGCCCTTGATGCTCACGCCTTTCAACGTGATGCTCGGCATCGAGCCGCCGGGAGACATCTGGCCCTTCACCTTGTCCGGCGTGAGGTTCGGGTTCAAATCATCCGGGCGCGCGGTGTGGCCCTTGCCTTCCATGTCGGGACGTTCGATGCCCGAGTTGTCCCAGCCCGCGCCCTCGTTCTTGCTGTTGTAATACGTCCAGCCGTAATCCTCCGCCCAGGTGCCCACGCCGCGACCGGGCTTGCCGCCGGGCTTGAATCCCGGCCCGCCCTGGCACTGGCCCCAGTTCTTGCATTGCGAGATGGCCATCTGCGCGCGGTTCAAAGCATCGAGCGTGGCCTGCAACGATTCGGCATCGGCCATTTGGTCCATGAGTTTCTGCAACTCCGCCTGCGCTTCAGCCATGCTCTGTGCGGCGTCGCCCTTGTTGCCCGCCTTGCATTGGCCGGCGGATTTCTGCAGGAGATCGCCCACCTTGCCATACTGGCTGCCCGGCTTCGCGGCCTGCTGCGCTTCCTGCATGATCTTCTCCAGTTGCTCCTTCGAGAGATTCCCTTCCTTCAACTGGTTGATCATCTTCTGCAACGACTCGACGGCGGCCTTGCCCTGACCTTTCTCCAACTGCTCGGCGAGATTCTTGCCCAGCTTCGCCGCCTGTTCCTGCAACTGCTGCATCGCCTTCGCCATGTCGCGCATCTTCTCCAGATCATGCGTCGCGGTTTCCAGATCCTTCAGGAATAGATCCGTGTTGTTCGATTCGAGCGCCTTGATCGCTTCCTCCAAACTTTCGAGCGAAGCGCCCGCTTCACGCGCCTGCCGCGCAAGATCCGCGAGGCTCTGCGCGAGCTGTTCGCGGGAAGGCGAACCGGCCTTCGCGTCCTTGCCCGCGCTGCTCGCCGCCTGTTGCTTCAGCTTCTCCAAGTCCTTCTGCAGCTTGTCGAGCTTGTCCGCGTTTCCCGCGGCATCGCCAAGCGCCTTCTGCAACGAATCGATCTGCTTCTGCAAGCTCTCCTGCGACGAGCCGCCATTGCCCGGCTCGCGCGCGGCGCGTTCGAGCGGCTTGATGGCGGGATTCTTTGCCAGCTCCTGTTCCTGCTTCGCGAGCTGCTCGGTGATGCTCGTTAGATCGCGCAACGCCTCGCTGCGCGTCAACGATTGCCTGCCCAGCTTGTCGCCAAACTCCGCGACCTGTTGCATCGATTTCTCGGTGGGCGGCAGCGACGGCGGTTTCTGCACCAGCTCGCGCCGGACCAGCTCGGAGAGATTCTTGCCCACGTCCTTGATGTTCGCCGCGTCGGCCTGCTTCTGGATGTGCGCCTTGCTGCGATACGCCGGCACGAAGCCCAGCCCGGCGCACAACGCCACGACGAGCAACGCCCAGCGCGCGGCGCGCGGAAAACCAATCGGGAGCAGTTCCTTCGCGTTCAGCGATTGCGCGTGCTGCGCGGCGTCGGTGAGCAGAAGCTGTTTCCAATCCTCCGGCGCGCGGCTGCCGGACATTTCGAGCGCGGTGCTGAGGCGTTCCTTGAGCGCGCGATGCTCGTCCACCCAGCGGGCGGTTTCGAGCAAGGACATCTTCCGCCACGCGCCCCATACCAGTCCGCCGAGCATCGTGGCGACGGCGACTCCGCCGGCGGCGGGCACGAACCACGCCGGGACGGGCAGCAGTTTGTAAATGACCAACGCGAGGAGAAGGGCGACGGCGCCGTAAAGCGCGCCGCGGCCGAGGCCGTTGAGCGCGCGTTCGAGACGGCGACGTTTGGCGGCGCGTTGAAGGGCCGATTCGATGACTTGGAGTTCGCTCATAGCCTTTTGCCTTCGTGGCTAAACTGGCACCGGGTCCGGGGCTTTGCCAGTTCAATTTTGACCGTGCTGGACGCCATTCGTTACACGTTCATCGGCGGTGTGGCGCGGCAAGTTAGCTTGCAAATCAGCCGGTCAATCCTAGCCTCTGGCCATGAGCTTTAGCCCCGTCTCCTGTCACAATCTGGCATGAGCGCGCTTCTGACCCCCGAACTCCTCCGTCGGCTCGAGCAATTCCAACTGCTCGCGGCGCGGCGCGCGAAGAGTTCGGCGAAAGGCGAGCGGCGCAGCAAGGCGCGCGGGCAATCGGTCGAGTTCGCTGACCACCGGAACTACACGCACGGCGACGACTTCCGTTACCTCGACTGGAACCTTTACGGCCGGCTCGATCGGCTCTTCGTGAAGCTCTACGAAGAGGAACGCGAACTGCCCGTCCGCATCCTCCTCGACGCCAGCGAGAGCATGACCTTCGGCCAGCCGCCGAAGTTTGATTTCGCCCGGCAGATCGCCGCCGCCATCGGCTAC
>JBDHQG010000149.1:0-8398 GCA_039806925.1 Limisphaerales bacterium | reverse complement strand
ATTCGGTGAGCGTCGAGCCGGTTCTCTGCAAGCGTGAGACGTTGCGCACGATTCAGGATCACATTCTCGTCTTCTACACCGGCATCACGCGCAGCGCGTCCGACGTGCTGAAGCATCAGCAGAGCGCGGTGGCGTCGGAAAAGAAGAAACAGTCGGTGATGCGGAAGATGGTGGCGCTGGCGGAACAGATGAAGACGGAGCTGCAGCGGAACCGCGCCGGGGCGTTCGGCGAAATCATTCACGAGGGCTGGCTGCTGAAGAAGAGTCTCACGAGCGGCATCAGCACCGACGCGATTGATGATTGGTATGCGAAGGCGCGCAAGGCGGGCGCGGTCGGCGGCAAGCTGCTGGGCGCGGGCGCGGGCGGGTTCCTGATGTTCTACGCGCCGCCGGATCGGCATGAAGCGATTGCGTCGGCGTTGGGTGAATTGCGCCGGATGGATTTCAAATTCGAGTCGCAGGGGAGCAGGATTATTTTTGTGCATCATTGAACCGAATCGTCGCGTGGAGTGCGCTCGTCCCCGGGCGCAGCATGGTGGACGGCTTATACCTTTGCAAATCGGGTGCCTCAAGATGCACCCTGCGCACCCGGTCTGTTATTGCGCTTCCTCGCGGAGCGAGGAGGTGATGGTAGCCGTGGGCTTCAGCCCACGGATTTGAACCCAAATTCGTCTTCGTCGCGGAGCGACGATTGAAGAATCAATCCCACTTCAAGTAGCTCTCAAGCGTCGCTCCGCGACGCGCTTCCGTGTTCTCGATGACCGTGGGCTGAAGCCCACGGCTACCATCAGCGGGTCGCTCCGCGGCCAAGACGCACTCGCGAGCCATTCTCTCAGTGCAACTTTTCGAGAGCCCTCAAGAACTTCGCCTGCGTCGTCTCCCACGAATTCTCCTGCTTGAAGCGGGCGAGGTCCATCTTGTCGAGGTAGTTCTCGCCGCTGCGCATGAGGAGGATCTCGCTCTCGGCGACGTCTTGAAATGCTTTCAGGTCAAACGGCGGCGCGTAGCGGACGAAGTCGCCGAAGAGCGGACGGTAGTTTGGAATCTCGTAGGCGACGACGGGCGTGCCGGCGATGAGGCTCTCGCCGATGACGCGCGGGCTGCCTTCGTGCTTGCTGGGCATGAGGAAGACTCGGCTGGCCTTGAAGAGGCGAATCTTTTCCTCCTCGGTGACGAAGCCGGAGAACTCGACGTTCTTGGTCAGACCGCGCGCGGTGATCTCCGGGGTGAGCGCGTCGCGGACGTTGCCGATGAACATGGCGCGGAAGTTCGGCAGGCGCTGGGCAAGGTGCTGGAGCGTGGCGAGAAGATCGTCGATCCCTTTCTGGCGATGGACGCGGCCGATCCAGACGGCGTCGTAGATGCGTTCCTGTTTCGGCACGGCGTCGGTGGGGCCGACTTCGAGTCCGTAGGAAACGAGCGTGCGTTCGTGCGGCCGGACGCCGAGTTTGTCCAGCCGCGGCTCCATGAGCGGGTGGAGGTAGAAGATATGCTTCGGCGTCGTGCCGGGATAGCTGCCGATGTCGTCGACGCCTTCAAACCCTGCGACAATTCCCCGCGGCGGTTGAGTCATTGTGCCAAACTTGCAGAACCTCCGGAGTGACCATTCCTGGCTCGCCCAATAGTGCAGCGAGGCGAGGCGCATCGGGTCCACATCGGGGCGGCTGCGGGTGATGATCTGGCCGAGGCGCGGGGCTTCCATGTGCAGCACCATCATCTTGCGCTGTGAGGCGGAACGGACGGCGGGAATCACATCGAACCAGTAATCGCTTACGGCATAGACGTAATCTTCCGGCCTGATGAGGCTGAGTTGCGCGAGCGTGCGGCGGTAGCGTCCATACATGTCGCGGAACATCGCGAACTGTCCGCCGAGCGCGCCCTGGTTCACCTTGGGCATCTTGGCGTCGTCGGTCAGCGTGACGGTGCCGGGGAGTTTGTGTTGGGCGATGACCTCCTTGAGCGCGTGGCCGCCGAAGAAGTTCAGTTCGTAGCCCGCGCGCGCCGCGCCCTCGGCGAGCTTGAGGAAATGAATGTCGCCACCCGCGATGCTCGTGGTGAAGACGCCGTTGGTGACTAAGTGAAGTTTTGGGCGGTTCATTTTTTAGCCACGGATGGAACACGGAAGAAACACGGATGAGCGAGAGTGGAGAAGGTAAGGATACCGGGTTCCGAAAGGCCGGCGTGTGTTTAATTCGAAATCCGAAATGAAAATCCAGCAACGGAGTTGCGGCAGACGGTAGCCCACGGCGCAAGCCGTGGGAAAGCTGCATGCAGGACAAGCCCCGGCAGGGGCGATAGATTCCGACCGAACTTCTTTCGCCCCTGCTGGGGCTTGCACCATATTCAACACGACCCACGGCTTGCGCCGTGGGCTATCTTCTGACGCTGCTCCGCAGCTGTGAGCGGTGTTCAATCCGTGTTTCATCCGTGGCTAGTCCTTCTTCAACGTCTGTTTCACCTGCAAGTCGGCGACGAGCTTGCGGTTGCCCTTGTTCGTCTTGTAGGTCCACACGCCCCACGCGGCGCCGAGGAAACTTCCATAGCTCGCGGGCAGGTGCCAGAGCCACGCGAGGTCGCCGTCGCGCAGTAAGCCGCGCGCGATGTGGTAGAGCGGGCCAACGACGGTTACGCAATACAGTCCGGCAAGCCACGTCGGCACCGGCGGCTTCTCTTTCATCCAGTTCACCGGCATCTCCTCTTGCACACGGAGAAAGTGAACCGTGGCGCGGCGACGTTTCTGCACGAACGCCCACAGCGTCTGGATGTAGTAATGATGCACGCCGCGACCGCGGATGCGCAGCCACTCGCGTTTGCCGGCGCGCATGAGATGCAGCGCGACGTGCGTGTCCTGGAAATGCTCGTCCGCTTTCACCGATTCCAGATCCGCGCGGCGAAAGACGAAGCCATTCGCGCCGAGCGGATAGCTGAAGGAACCTTCGGGCAAGGCCCAGCGTTCCGTCTCGCCAACGCGCGCGACAAGCTGTGGGTTCGTGGTCATGATCCAGCAAATCGGATCGCTGATGTGCAACCGCGCGGTGACGTAGCGGCAGAAGGAACTCATCTTTGCGGACGGCAGATAGTAGCTCTCAACGCCGAGCGCCTGCGGATTGGCTTCGAGCGCGCGGACGGCGAGTTCGAGGTAATCGCGGTGTGTCAGTTCGTTGTCCGCATCGACGAACACAATGTAATCGCCGGTCGCGTGACGCAGCGCGAGGCGCTTGCCTTCTTCCATGTTCTTGCCGGTGTCATCAAGCACGATGGCGTCGTAGCGCTTGGCGATGTCGCGCGTGGCGTCCTTCGAGAAGGCGTCGGCGAGGATGATTTCGATGCGGTCGCGCGGCCAGGTCTGGGACGCGATGGAGGCGAGACAATTGTCGAGCAACGCCCCGGCATTGAGCGTTGGCATGATGATGCTGACTTTCGGGTAACTGGCTTCGGCCATCGTGTCGCGCGAGAATGTGCGAGCCGGGCAGGGCGGGGGCAAGCACGGAAAGATTTACCGAATTGGAACTGGCGACGGACACCTCGGTTGATACGATGCCGGCAATTCAATCGCCAAACGAAGGGATTGCTATGTCTCGCTCTCAAGAATCGATCACACTTTCCAAACTCACGTCCGCATTCAACGCCATGCTGGCGGTGTTCACTCTCGTCACGGCAGGCAACGCCCTGGCCGATGGCTGGCAGTCGCGCGCTCCTGTTCCCGGCGCGCGTGCGGCGCATTCGATTGTCTGGACCGGGAGCGAAGCCATCGCGTGGGGCGGTGGCGTGGATGGCAGTTTTCTCAACACGGGCGCGCGCTATTCGCCGGTCGCGGATTCATGGCGGGTGACGTCTCCGTATGGCGCCCCGGCGGCTCGTTGGTTTCATGCCGCTGTATGGACTGGCAGTGAGATGATCGTGTGGGGTGGCCGCGCCAATTTCTTTCCGGGAAATCATTTCAATGACGGTGCCCGCTACAATCCGACGACCGATGCTTGGACGTCGATTTCAAGTTATGGCGCTCCGACGCCGCGTTCCCAATGCGCGGCTGTGTGGACGGGCGAAGAGATGATCGTCTGGGGCGGCGAAACGGATGGGGGCACCATGTTGGCAGACGGTGCGGCCTACAATCCGGCGACCGATAGCTGGAGACCGATTGGCGGTAGTGGACTCACACCGCGCATGGAGCCGACGGCGGTCTGGACGGGGAGCGAGATGATTGTCTTCGGCGGCGTCGATGCCACGCAGCCGGGCTGGCTCTCGTATGGCGACGGCGCGCGCTACAATCCGTTCACGGATTCCTGGACACCGTTGCCGGCGGGCGGTGCTCCGGGTTCGCGCACGGGTCACACAGCCGTCTGGACGGGTGAACGAATGATTGTCTGGGGCGGACGCGAACTGCCATCGGATGCGCGTCTCAACGATGGCGCGAGTTACCATCCGGGCTCGGATACATGGAGCACTCTGTCGCCTTATGGGGCACCGCAAGCCCGCGCGTTGCACGCCGCAGTGTGGACGGGCAGCGAAATGATCGTCTGGGGCGGAGATTACAACAGCACGTTGCTCAACACGGGCGCGCGCTACAATCCGATGACCGGCCTGTGGACGCCGATGACTCAAAGCGCCGCGCCGCGTCAGCGCATGTTCTGGCGGCCGGACCACGGGATTTGGACCGGGCGCGGCATGCTCGTGTGCGCCGGTTCGGATTATCCGGCGTCGCTGGACTCCACGGCCCTCTACACGATTTTCGATCCGCCGTGTCCGCCCGTCATCGTTGAGCAGCCGCAGAGCGTGACGGTCACTGAAGGCCAGCCGGTGACGCTGGCGGTCGGCGCCCGAGGTTGTGTTTTTGGTGAAGCGCCAACTGCCTCAGCCAGCTCACTTGTTCCGGGCTCGGATCGTTTCACGTTTGAAACGGGGGCGCGTTCCGGCCAGTTGCTGTTGGATCTCGACTTCTACACGCTGCCGGACTCCATCCGCGTTTACTACGAAGGACAATTGATCTTCGACACGACGTCCACGGGCCACGGACAGTTTCTGGTTTCCTTCGGGCCGGGCAACGCGACGAGCGTCGAGATCGTGATGAACGAGGAGACCGGAGCCTTGCCGGCTTCCGTGTGGGAATACACCGTTCGTTACCGGCCGCCGCCGGTCAGCTTCCAATGGCGCAAGAACGGCAGCGCCATCGAAGGGCAGACGAATGAAATCCTTCGCTTCGAGAGCGTCCGCCTCGCGGATGCCGGCGACTACACAGTGCTTGTCTCGGGCAATGGCGGTTCGGTGGTGAGCGCGGTGGCCACGGTGACGGTGGAGCCAGTTCAGCCGACGAACTGCATTCCGCCGGGACTCGTTGCCTGGTGGCGCGGCAACGGGAACGCCAAGGATGTCACGGGCGCGCACAATGGCGAATTGCTCTACGGCACGACCTTCGTGCCTGGTGTCGCTGGACAGGCGTTTACTTTCGATCTGAGCCGGGCGCGGGTGAGCATTCCGGACTCGGATGCCTTCAAACTCACGAACTCGTTGTCGTTTGAAGGCTGGATCAACGTCTCGTCCTACGCGCCGGGGATTGTTTTCATTCGCGGAGACAACCGTGGCGGATTGGATCCATATCACATGTCCGTCCAGCCGTCCGGGCAGCTCCACTGGGGAATCAACACGGTGGACAACAACTTCGCCTTCGTGCAGTCGCCCGGCCCTGTGCCCACGGGAGTTTGGATGCACGTCGCGGCCGTGCTGGATGGCGCGACGGGCAACATGGGCCTCTACATCAACGGCTCGCTGGTCGGCCAGACGAACACGACGCTGCGGCCGCTGCGCGATCTCGATCCGAACTGGGAACCGGCCATCGGCATCGGGAATTCCGGCGGAACGTTTCATCACTTTCCCTTTCACGGCTCGGTGGATGAATGGGCGCTCTATTCGCGGGCCTTGGGCGCGGCGGAGGTGCTCGCTCTCTACAACCGCAGGGGTGTGGAGAAATGCGGCACCAACCTGCCGCCTGCGACAAATCATGTGTTCAATCTGGCGGATGGTTTCACGCTGGCCGCCAATCCGAACGGCCCGTGGAGCTACGGGCACCTGACGGGCAGTCCCAGCGGAAACTTTGAACTGCTGAACACGACGAAAAGTTTCGGGGCTGAGAATGGCGTGCCGATCTCGGTCTGGTTCCTGAATGACAACAAGCCGTTCGTGGCGAAAGTAATGGGGCCGGGTACAGCCGTCTCGTATCTGTTCCAAGCTCCGCAAGGCACGGTTTATTTTGGTGCGAATCCAGACGCCTCGAATGATTTTGCCGCGATCCGGTTTACAGTTCCGGCGGGAGCGGGCGGTTTATACCGGTTGAGCACGCAGGTGCGGGCGCTCTACGACGCATCGCGGTCGGCGGACTCGGATTTTCATGTGCTGCGCAACGGGGTCGGGTTGCTCAGCCGGTTGGTGCCCGCAAATTCCAGTTCGAGTTACTCGAACGTCCTGGCTCTTGCGGCGGGTGATCGAGTTGATTTTGTTTCGGGTCGTGGAAGCGGTTTGCCTGAGGCGGGCTTGAAGATTCAGGCCGCAATGGAGTTGCTGGATCGAAATGCAGTCGGGGTGGAGAGGGTCGCGGCGATGCCGGAGGGCGGCGTTCGTGTAACCGGGTTTGCTCCGGTGGGGACGTTCTGCCGGGTCGAGCGTTCCTCAAACTTGAGAGACTGGACGTATGCCGGACAGGCGGTGGAGAAGGGCGGCGGCGTGTTTGAGTTTACCGACCCTCAGCCACCGGCGGACACAGCCTGCTTTTACCGAATGCTGAAATCCGGCCAGTGACGCCGTTGATTGTCAGATAGAATCAACCGTTCTTCTCCGGAGTTGAAGCGACAGTCGGCTCCGGTTTTGGAAGATTCAGCGCTTCGGCCACGGCTTTATAGACGTCCTCCACCTTTACGGACGCCATGCAGCGTACGAGCTGGGCGGGCGTGCCTTTGATGGGCCGGCCGTCGTAGCGGTAGTAATCGAGGTTGCGGCCGTTCACCACCGGGTTACGGACGAGCCGGAAAGGGTTTCGCCACGGCAGATTGGTCGGATTCAGCGTGGGCGCTTCGATGACAATCTGGTTCGGCACCTTCATCGCGGCGGCGAGGTGCATGAGGGCGGTGTCGACGCTGGCGAAGGCGTGGCAGTGCTTCATCAGCGCGGCGGCCTGGCGGAGGTTTTGCGTGGCGGGCGCGAAAATCGGAAAGCCCTTGGAGTAATCGAGAATCTCCTCGTGCTCGCGCTGTTCTTCGGGGCCGCCGAACAACAGGATCACAAGCTCGGGGTGATCGTGATTGAGACGATGCAGGAGTTCTCCCCAGAAGCACGAGGGCCATCGCTTGAGCTTGAGATTCTTGGTGCCGCCGGAGCCGAGATGGAGGCCGAAGATTTTACGCTTTTGAAGCTGGTGGCCCGCGATGAATTGTTCGGCCCACGCAAGCTCCCCGGGCTTGAGGAAGATTTCGAAATCGTGGCCCGGCAGCACCGGCTTTTTGTCGAGAAGCGGCAGGAAGCGGTTGTTGTTCTCGACGCTGTGGACGGTGTAATCCTGCGGAATGGTGCGGTTCACCAGCAGGCGGTCCAGCAACCCGTGGCCTTCGTACTCGTGGCTCAGGCGGACGCGGGCGTTGATGAAGCGGGCGACGGCGCGGTAGTGAATGCGGCCGAGGGTGTGGACGTTGATCGAGACGTCGTAACGGCGCGCGCGGAGTTCGCGAAGGAAGGGCAGGGACTGGATGGCGCCGTCCTTGATCAGGTTTTTTTGGAAGACGGTGTTGAGATGGGGGTTGCCCTCCAGGATGTCCTTCGAGCCGGCCCAGAGCACAAAGGCGTCGATGGTCGCGTCGGGGAAATTCGCGCGCAGCTCGTGGAGGAACGGCGTGGCGATCAGCGTGTCGCCGATGCCGGCAAGCGAGAGGACGAGGATCGTCGGGTTCTCGTTGCGGCGCGAAACGTCATTGTTCGTGCTGTTCGTTTGTTTGGTCACGGATGGGGAGCGTTGCCTCTCCCGGCGGAAGTTTTGCCAGAAGCGGCGGGCGAAGTCAAAAGGGCCGGGGCGCCAATTGTTACTTGTCCGTGGCGAGGAAGCTGGCCACGACGGGCCTGTGATCCGAGCCGGCGCCCCAGTTGGCCAGCGCGAGGACGTAGCTTTCCCCCTTGTTCCATTCGCGGGCCATGCCGCGGCTGATCAGGATGTAATCGATGCGGCTGTAGGTGTCCTCCTTCCCGTAGTGATGGGTCCAGGTGATGTTGCGCGGCTCAAAGCGCGGGTTGGGATTCGGCTGGTTGTCGCCATTGCGCTCGGCGGGGCGCGTGTCGATGAGCGCGTTCTTCCCGCGTCCGATGATGGCGCGCGTGGACTTCGTGTCCTTGGTGTCGTTGAAGTCGCCGAGCACGACGAGGT
>JBDHQG010000148.1:0-8425 GCA_039806925.1 Limisphaerales bacterium | reverse complement strand
CCGGCCGTCGGGCAGCTCGGCGGGATCGATGTCATGGAACGGCCCGTCGGTCAGCCGTCGGGGTTCGCCGCCCGCAACCGGGAGACGGTAAATGTGAAAGAACTTCTCTCCCTCGCGCGCCATCGCCACGAGCAGCGACTTTCCGTCGAAGGACACGCTCGGCGAGCCGATGACTCCCGGGCCCGCGTCGAACAGCAGGCGCGGCTCGGCCCCGGAGCCGGGCTCCAACGAATAGAGCTTGCGCCCAATCTTTGAAGGGCAGGGGAGATCGAACTCCGTGTAAGCCCGCGACCAGTCGCCGACGCGGAAGGCCACGCCCCACGCATCGCCCCGCAACGGCACATACACGCTGCAATCCTCGCCGAGAAACGCCACGGGCCCGGGCCGGACGAAATCCGGGCCGGGCGGCGTCAATGCGAGACGGGCGGCCGCGCTCCGGGCGCGCGCCTTCTCCCCGCCTTCCGACCACGCCACCTTGCCCCACGGGCTCATGCCCATCGGCCCGACCACGCGCGCGTCCCGCCATTCCGCGCCCTCGACAAATTCCGGATGCGAGTAATCGACCGCCTTGCCCTCCGGCGCGGCGCGCCAGGTTCCGTCCGTTCGGAGCTCCATCGCCGGACGGCCCGGAACTTCCACCCTCATCGCCGCGATGACTCCGCGCACACCGCCCAGATCGAGCCCGTGAATGCCGAGAATGTTCCGGCCCCGAACCAGCCGCGAGGTGATGTCGTAGCGTTCGACCGTCTGCCACACTTCCGAGGCCGCGCCCACGGCGCCGCCGACCAGCGAGCCGTTCACATGAAGCTCATAGCCGTTGTCCGCGGTGATGAGCACGGTCGCGTTGGTGGGCACGGCGTCGAGGACGAAGACTTTGCGGAGTTCGCAGACCGTGTTGGATTCGTCCGCCCAAATCCAGCTGGCTTCGGGCAGGTTGGGAAGCGTGACGGCGGAAGCGGGGACGGGAGCAAGGGCAAGCGACGCCATCAACGCCATTGGCCCGGCCCAACGGCGAAACCTCTGCTGCTGTCGATGGTTCGGTTGCATCGAATGCCGACTGGACACAAAAAAAGATTTTCGCGGCCGGAAGAGGCCGTGGGGTGTCGCAAGTCGGCCCATTTGACCCCGCGCCGCCGGCCGATTGCTTGACTCAGATCAAGTCCGCGCCAGATTCAGTTCGGGAGGAGTGGAGCGATGCCGGGTTCTGTTGGCTAAGGAACCGCTGAACAATTCTTTCAACCACGAATGAACACCAATGAACACCAATGAAATCAAGGCTTCACGCCGCCTCATTCGTGTGGATTCGTGTCCATTCGTGGTTCAATCAGGTTTTTTTTGAGGACACCTCTCCCAGCGTTGAAACGCCGGGCTATTCTCGAATGTCCCTTCGGGACAAATTGCCGCTCGAATTCCCGAAAGGCATTGGCCCTGGCCCGGTTCACGCCAGCGAGCCGCCGATGCCATGGCGAAACACGTCTTCGCCCCTGGCCCAGCGTTCCGCCGCGTCCGGAATCCCGAGCGCGGTTGCCAGGGCGCTGTTCAACTCATACATCTTCGCATCCAGGCCGGCGGATTTCAGCGCCCGCTTCATGCCGTCCTCGATCCCTTGGGCGACGATCTCCTCGTGCCGGGGCGCCTCCGGCCCTCCCGGTTGCGGCTGGGGCGTCGTCGCCTTGCGCTGGCTGAATGTCTCGGCGATGGATCGCGCGTGCAGGGGGCGGCAGCGCAACGGACGCAGGGCGAAGGTGCAGCACACATGATCGGCTCCTTGCAGCGCGCAGGGAGGCGGCGTGGGATCGCCCGGCGCCCGGGAGGCGATGCGCTTCGCATTCACCACGGCCAACTCGTATATCCGCTCCTGTTCGGCGCGCGATTTGTGCTTTCGGATGTGGGCGGCGATGGCGAGCGCCTCCGGCGCAGTCACGCCAATCAGGCCCTGGCCGGCTTCAGGGCAGGCGACGATGCGGTCCAAATCCGTACCCTCGAGGAGCGGAAGCATCGCCTGCATGGCGGCTTCTTCCATTTCCTTCGCCAGCAAGCCGGCGGTCTTGCCGGTTCGTTGGCCGGCCAGGCGTTCCTGCGCCACTTGCTCGGCGTTCTTGGCCGCCCAATCCCGCAGTGCCGCGCCGCCGAGAAATGGCGGCAACCAATTGACCACCGCCCGGGCCGGCTCGCCCAGGACGGATTTTGGCAGGAGCAACCCAGCTCCCACAAGGAGCGCCAGCAGCAGTCCCTGGAACAAGAACGCCAGGAGTAATCCGAGGGTCACGGCAGACATGGAAACCTCCTCCCGGTGCCGCGACAGGATCTGAAACGGCTTGCCTGAATGAGGGCTGCCGAGGTGGTGACGAACACGGTGTCCGTCACGACGAGTTCCAGCGGACGGTGTGCTTGCATACTAACAAGCAGACCCTTCACTCACTGCTGAAGCCTACCCGGCCTTGTTACAGAATGGACATTTCTTGCCGGACAACACCGGCTCCAATGGCGATCAAAGCGAAGTCATCGCGTCATCTCATCCTGGTGCCGGCTTGATCGGGCGCAAGGCTCACGCGCCTGCCGGAAAGATCCTCCGCAGAAACTGGCGATTGGCGACGTAGCTCTCGATGAGTTTGCCGCCGGGCGGGACCGCGCCTTCGATCTGCAGGGGGCCGCGATAGCCGATGTCGTCGAGCGCGGCGCGGACCTTCGTGAAATCGATGCGGCCCTGCCCGAGCAACGCGCCGTTCTCCTTCATGTGGAATTCGCAGATCTGCCCCTGCTTCCCCAGCCAGCGGATTTCGCGAAAGATGTCGTAGCCGCGCTCGGTCGAGTTCGCCACGTCGTAATAAACCTGCACCGCCCGCGAGCCGACGCGGTCGATGAGACGCATGTGATCCTCGGCGCTGAGCCAGCTCTCGATGCCGAGAATGACGCCGGCCTTCTCCGCCTTGGGCGCGATCTCCTTCAAGCGGCGGACCGTTTCGTCCGTGCCGGCCTTGTCGTCGCGCAGATCATTTTTGTGAAAGAACGCGAGCAGGATGACGCGGCACCCCAGCGCGCGGCAGACGTCGATGCTGTCGCTGACCCACGGGATCGTGCGCGGGTCGCTCTTGAAGGGAATGCTGTTCAGCTCGCCGATGGCCAGCGACAGCACTTCCACGCCGGATAGTTTCACCGCGTCCTTGTATTGCCGCTGCACTTCCGGACGGCGCAGGCGCATGTCGTCGGCCAGCGTGCCGAGGCTGACCTGCACGCCGTCCAGGCCGATCTGTTTCGCGACGTCGAGCGCCGCCACGTCCGCCGTCCTGCCAATCGACCAGTCGCACGCGCCGATGCGGAAAGATTTTTCCGCAGGCAGAGCTCCGATCAAGGCAAGCGGCGACAGCGCCGCCGCAGTGGCTGTGGCAGCGAGGAATTCGCGGCGGGTGAGAATATCGTTTCGCATGAGGGTTGTCGGGTTGGTGGTTTGACCGCGGGCCATTGCCGACCATTGACCATCTTCGCGCCAAGTCCGCCTTGACCGGCATCAATGCGCCGGGCGCGATTTGTGGCGAGGATTCCAAGAATTGAACCGCCGCTTTTTCAAAATCATCGCCTGCGAGATCGCCTTGCGTGAGATCTGCCACGTCGCGGCGCGCTCCCCGAGCCTGCTCGATCTGGAGTTCGTTACCCAGGGCCTGCACGACACGCCCTGCACCGGCGGCGCGGAAATTCAGCGGCGCATCGACGCCGTGCCGGCGGGCAAATACGAGGCGATTCTCATTGGCTACGGGCTGTGCGGAAACTTGATTCGCGGGCTGAAGGCGCGACACGCGCCGTTGATCATCCCGCGGGCGCACGATTGCATCACGTTCTTTCTCGGCTCGAAGGAACGTCACGCCCGGCGCGCGTGCGATCACGCCGGCACGTATTACTACACGTCGGGCTGGCTGGAATGCCTGCAGCGCCGCGGCATTCGCGCCACGCCCGGGAGCGCCGGTTTCCTCCCGACCCGTGCCGGCGTGACGGCGGATCACTCGGCGCTGCTCGCCGAATGGACGTCGAAGTACGGCGAGGCGGAAGCCCGCTACCTCCTCGAAACGATGGACGAGTGGACGCAGCACTACTCGCACGGAGCATTGATTGATTTTGATTTCACGGCGCCGCTCAAACTGCGGGATCAGGTGGAAGACATCTGCGCCCGGCGCGGCTGGCAATTCGAATCCGTGGCGGGCGATCTCAGTTTGCTCCAGCGCTGGGTGGATGGCGACTGGGCCGAACAGGATTTCCTCACCGTGCAGCCCGCGCAACAAGTGACGCCGGCCTACACCGACTCCATCATCGCAACGGAACCTGTCTGATTCCGCCAGTGGACAGGTGAGCCTTCCGGCAACCCGGCCGGAGCCGTGCGTGGCGCTATCTGGAGGGAAACCCCATCTCCTCGGCAAAGATGTCGAGGAATCTCGCGTCTTCGCTCAACGCCACATGTTGGATCCGCTGGCGCAGCCGGGCGAAGTCGCCGGGCTCCCGCTCCGCGCCGAAGAGGGCGAGCTTGGCGCCGAGGAGCGCGGTGTTGCCCGCGGGAATTATTCTTTCGGACGGAAGGTTCAGCAGGCCGATGCGGCGGGCGCTGGCGCGGTTGATGTAGTTGCCGAAGGCGCCGGCGAGATGGAGCCGCGTCACATCGCCCGGTTCCGCGCCCCATTGTTCCAGAAGAATCCTCAGACCGGCGGCGATGGCGCCCTTGGCCAGTTGCAGTTCGCGGATGTCGGCCTGATGCAGCGCCATTCCGGGAACGAGTTCCAGCGCGCCGCTGGTCAGCCGGCCGGTGGCATCGATGCGGCCCAAGTCGAGGCCGGCCGCCACGGCATCGACCAATCCGCTGCCGCAAAGCCCGCGCGGCGCGGCGTTGCCCAGCACGCGGCACTCGAACCGCCCGTCCACCACGCGCACTTCGGCAATGGCCCCGGTGACCGCCCTCATGCCGTGGGCGATGCGCGCGCCTTCAAAGGCCGGCCCGGCCGCGGTCGAGGCGCAGAGCATCCGCTCGCGGTTGCCGACGACCATCTCGCCGTTGGTGCCGAGATCGACGAGCGCGACGAGTTCCTTCGATTCGTGCAGGCGCGTGGCGAGCACTCCGGCCAGGATGTCGCTGCCCACGAAGCTGCCCAGGCACGGCAGGAAGCGCACCATCGGATCGCCCGGAAGCCGCCATCCCAACGACTCCGCCGCCAACACCTGCGCGCCGTCCTCCCGCGGCATGAACGGGAACTGCGACAGCGGCCCGACGTCCAGTCCGCAGAAGAGATGGTGCATCGCCGTGTTGCCCACCAGAACGACATCCTTCAACCCGGCGGCGGCATCGGTTTCCGCCAGCAGTTCGCCGATGAGCGCGCCGAGTTGTTCGCGAATGAGCCTGGTCAACTCCACCTGTCCGCCCCCATGCGTGGCGTACTCGATGCGGCTCATGATGTCCGCGCCGTGGCGGGCCTGCGCGTTCAGCGCCGTGCGGACGGCGCGCACGTCGCCGGTGCGCAAGTCGAGCCGCTGCGCCACCAGCGTCGTGGTCCCGAGATCCACGGCCACGCCCCAGCCGTCGCGCGGTGTAAACGGAAAGGGCGAATCGTCGGACAGGATGGCCGCCTCCCATTGCGCGAGTTCGATTTTGAGATCGGCTTCCGCCCGGGCGCGGCACGCGAGACGCCATCCTCCGGCCAGCTCGGCGGGCGAGAGCAGGCGCGCGTCGTCCTCCGACACGGGCAGCGCGCTGGACAACACCTTCACGCGGCAGCCCTTGCACCGGCCGTGTCCGCCACAGGGAAATTCGACACCTTGGGCGAAGAGCGCGTCCTGCAACGGCGTGCCGCGTTCGACCGCGAGTTTTCGACCGAGGGGGAGGAGTTGAACTTGAACGATGTCACTCATGCCGGATAGCGGCGGGGGTTCAGGCCCGAATTGACAGCCCGCGCCCTGTAATACAATGTATGCCACATGATCAAGACCATTACGAAAGTCGGCAACTCGCAAGGCATCATCTTCGACGCGGCGCTCCTGCAATTGGCCCGGCTCAAGGTCGGAGACCAGGTGAACGTCGAGATCCATCCGGGCGGCACGATCACGATCGCGCCCATGGACCGGCAGGTGATTGACGAGAAGACTGCTGGCGCCACCGCCAAACAGCTCATCAAGAAGAACCGTGAGTTGTTCCGCCGGCTCGCATGAGCGCGTCGCTCAAGCATCCGACGGTGGAAGCAGTGCTGGCCATCCACTCGGAGGTGCTGGCCGCTCATGGGGGCAGCGCCGGGTTGCGCTCGCGTGACCTGCTGGAATCGGCGGTGGCCGCGCCGCAAGCCACAATGATGGGCCAGCCGCTCATCACTGACGCATTCGAGATCGCGGCGGCGTATCTCTTCTATCTTTGCGGCAACCATCCGTTCGTGGACGGCAACAAGCGCACTGCTCTGGCGACGTGCCTCGTATTCTTGAGCGAGAACGGACTGTTGCCGGAGGAAAGTCTCGACGTGGACGAGTGGGAGTCCCTCACTCTCGACGCGGCCGGCGGAAAGCTGTCTCGCGACGGCGTCTCGGCCCGGCTGCGCCGGTTGGTGAAGTAGCAGTCGATCCGGGCCGACGCAGTTTACTTCGCGACGCGGTTGCGTCGTTTGATCCGACTCATGCCGGAGACTGCCTGCGAACAGACGGCTTCCGAGTCCACTAGAGTGCGACGGGTTGCGTGCGCGCATATTCGGCCAGAATACGGACGTTCTCGGGCGGCGTGTCGCGCGGCACCTCGCAGCCGGCGCCGATGATGTAGCGCGGCCCCGCGCTCCGATGGCATTCCGCCACCGCGTCGAAAATCTGGCCGGGCGTTCCGCCGCGCAGCACCGTCACGGGATTGATGTTGCCCAGCACCATCTGGCCCGGCCCCATCTGCGCGCGTCCCTCGGCGATGGGGGAAAGAAAATCCAGGTCCACCACTTCGCAGCCGAGCCGGCCCATGCCGCCCAGGGCGAAGCGCGTGTTGCCGCAAATGTGCAGCCGCGCCCGTCCGCCCAGCGCATGCACGCCGTCCACCAGCCGCTTTTCATAAGGCCAGATGAACTCTTCATAAATCTGCGGGCCGACGAGCGAGGCCGCGGCGTCGCCGATGCCGATCAGATCCGCGCCCGCCTCGATCTGGGCCTTGGCGAAGCGCAGTTCCATTTCGATGACGAACTCGAACAGGTCGCGCACGAACGATGGATCGTCGTAGAAGTCGAGCATCAACGTGTTGATGCCGCGCAGGTCGGCGGCCTCGGCGCACGGGCCTTCGATCCAGCCCTCGATGAGCTTGTCGCCGCGCAGCTTTTCCTGGAACAGCGCGATGGCTTGAACCCCGTTGTGCATCCGGCCGCCGCCGAGCGGGTCGGGGATTTTCAAGCGGGCCAACGCTGTCTTGTCCGCCAGCAACGCCTGCTCCTCGACCATCGCCGCCGGCGAGTTCTCGAAGAACTCGACCACCGCGCCGCAGTCCGCCGCCTCGCGCGCCGGATCGGACATCGTGTTCACGTAGTCGAACCCGAACTGTTCGGCCACGCGCAGCTGCCCTTCGACGAGGACGCGATGGTCCGTCTCGTAATCGCGGTATTTCGCGCCGATGAGATCACACGCGAACTGCATGGTGATGGGCATGAGCGGCAGGCGGTCCACGGGATGGCCGGCAAGATGAGCGAGGACGCGTTCGCGGGAGTTCATGGCTTCCTGTCCTTGCCGAGCGTCCGGTCCACTGCCCGGATGAATTCCGGACTGGTGCCGCAACAGCCGCCGATGAAGCTCGCGCCGGCCTCCAGCAATGCCGGGATGTAGCTGGCGAATTCCTCCGGCGTCGCGCGATAGACGGCCCGGCCATCCACCAGCTCGGGCAGTCCCGCGTTGGCCTTGATCCAAATCGGCCTGTCCGTCGCGGCGCGCAGACGGCGGCAGAGGTTGACGAATCCCGCGATGCCTTGTCCGCAATTCGAGCCGATGACGTCCGCGCCGGCGGCGGCAAGCCCGGCGGCGGCTTGCTCAGGCGTGACGCCGGTCATGGTGCGATCCTTGTCGCGACCGGAATCGAACACCATGCAGGCGACGACCGGCAGGCCGGTTTGCTTCGCGGCGGCGACGGCGAGGATGGCTTCCTCCAGGTCGGACATGGTTTCCACCACCAGGCCGTCCGCGCCGCCCGCCGCCAGCGCGCGGGCCTGTTCCTCGAAGGCGGCGCGCAATTCGTCCGTGGTCACTTCGCCGGCGGCGAGCATCTTTCCGCTCGGGCCGATCGAGGCGAAGACCTTCGCGCGCCCGCTGGCGGCGCGCCTGGAAATTTCCGCGCCGCGCCGATTGATTTCGTCCACGTGCCAGAAATTTGGCGGCGGGCGGGCATCATCCATCTGGGACCGATCGCGGACGAAGTCAGCCCGATCCTGCCGATTGGCTTTTCTCCCGA